>JAKSOJ010000018.1 GCA_024405645.1 Phascolarctobacterium sp.
ACAGGAACGTTAACTCCAGCTCTAATAGCCTTGATATTATTTATAATAGTAGAAAAATCTCTATCCCCTTCGGCCATAAACAGCTCTTGAGCAACATTTAAGTGAATCTCTAAAGCATCAGCCTTGAGCATATCAATAGCAGCTTGAGCCTCGTTAAGAGTAGCCTGACCGCTAACATTAGCAAGGATTAGACCTTCAGGATTTTGCTCACGTATAACTGTATAGGAAGAAATATCTCTACCTTGGTTATGTACTGCTCCGTATTGAGAACCAGAGGCCATTCCAATGCCAGTAAGATAGGACACCTTGGCTAGAGCCTCGTTAATCCTTGCAACTTCTGCTGTACCACCTGTAATTGCATCAATGAAAAAAGGCAAACGTAATTGTTTGCCTAAAATTTCACATGATAAATCAATGTCTGCCGGAGAAATTTCCGGCAGACAATTGTGTACGAAGCGAATGTCTGCAAGGTGCGTAGAGGCAGGGCCATCATTAAGAGCTAAAGCATATTTAATATGATCAAGCTTTCTTTGTGCACGTTGCATAATTTATAACTCCGAGATATTAAGCTTCGATTTCGATGCTTTGGGAAAGGCCAGATTTTTTGCCGCCCATGTAGGAACGCATTTCAGCTTTTTCAGCATCTTTTTTAATCTTGTTGATGGACAGGCCAATTTTCTTAGCGTCGAGGTCCATTTTAATGATTTCAGCATTAACTTTTTGACCGATTTCAAGAGCATCTTCAGGTTTTTCAATGCGTTGAGGAGCGATTTCGGAAATGTGAACGAGGCCTTCGATTTTTTCGTTGAGTTTAACGATAGCGCCGAATTGGAGGAAACGAACTACTTCAACTTCGAGGATATCGCCAACGTTGAATTGAGAAGCTTCAACTTTCCAAGGATCTTCCAGGGTAGCTTTGATGGAGAGAGCTACACGATCGTTTTCACGGTCAACGGATTTAACGAGTACAGCAACTTCGTCGTCAACTTTAGCTACGTCAGCCGGTTTAACTTTGCGATCCCAAGAGAGTTCGGTTTGATGAACGAGACCAGTCAGGCCGTCCATGATTTCTACGAACAGACCGAAATCAGCAACTTTTTTAACTTTACCAGTGTAAACTTGGCCTTCTTCTACTGCTTCATAAGCAGCATCTTTTTTAGCTTGACGAGCTGCGAGGAATTCTTGATGACGAGCTTCTTTAGCTTCTTCGTATGCTTTTTTCTTAGCAGCTGCTTCAGCTTTAAGAAGATCGCGACGAGAAGTTACGATGCGTTTTTTGTCCAGGTCAACTTCGATGATTTCTGCTTCGAGTTCTTGACCAACAAACGGAGCGAAATCTTCAACACGTTTGAGAGCAACGTGGGAAGCAGGCATGAAGCCTTCAACGCCTTCTACGGATACTGCTAAGCCAACAACAGCTTTAGCTTTATTTTTGATTACGCGGATAACTTTAACAGTTGCAGCGCGTTTTTCGCCTTCTTCGAGGGGAGCAACGGTTTTCCAAGCTGCATCGCGTTCAGCTTTGATTTTGGAAAGACGTACAAAGTCGGATTTGGTGTTGGATTTCATTACTTGAGCTTCAACTTCATCGCCAACTTTAACGGTTGCTTGAATTTCTTCCGGGGTCATGGTTGCAGACCATTCGGAATAAGAGATGATGCCATCATGTCTATAACCAAAGGAAACGTAAATTCCTTCTTTATCCACTTGAATAACGGTGCCTTCTACGGTCTTACCCGGGAATACTTCTACCTCCTCCATAGCGTTGAACAGTTCTTCAAAGTTCATGTTTTCCATTGTATAAATTGCCTCCTTGATTAAGCGGTCAGGAGTTGAGGCTCCAGCCGTAATTCCTATTTTATTTGATCCTTTGAACCAAGCAGGATCGAGCTCTTCGTGGGTCTCCACATGATAGGTTTTAGGACAAATCGCCTTAACCAATTCATAAAGGTGACGAGTATTTGCACTGCTTTTGCCACCCATAACGATTACAACATCGCATTCTTTAGCAAGTTCGCGTGCCGCCGCTTGACGCTTACTAGTCGCCATACAGATTGTTCGCTCAACTCGATATTCACCAGGATGAGTTTTTTGTAGACTTTCAAGTATTGCCTCGAACTTAGCTAACTCGAAAGTAGTTTGGATTACCACTCCGTAACGGCCAAATTGTGGCACATTACAAGTATCTTCTATATATTCGACACATATACCGTTTTTTCCTGCCCATTTTAAAATACTTTTTACTTCTGGATGATTTTTTTCTCCAACAATTATGGGCAGATACCCAGCATCCGCACATTCCTTAGCTTTTTTCTGTGCTAAACGGACATTGGGACAGGTTGCGTCCAAAATATCAAGACCTAAGGCCTTGGCATTTTCATAAACTTCAGGTCCTACACCGTGGGACCTAAAAATGACTGTTTGTCCAGGTTTGAACTGGGATAAGTCATCATAGCAGTCAATACCCTTTTCGGCAAGCTCTGCAATAACTTGCGGATTATGAATCAAAGGGCCGAGGGTTGCACCAGCCACATGATTTTTTCCTGCCTCTAAAGCAATATCAACAGCCCGCTTAACTCCGTAGCAAAAGCCTAGAGTCTCAGCTAAAATTATTTCCATTAGTATTCACCTGCCTGCAAAGCTGCAATATCGTTCATCATTTGCTCAGTCATGGACTTGAGCAATTCTTTAGTTATTGGCTCATCTTCAGGGAAGTAAATAGGTTTACCATATCGTACGATAATTTTAGGCCATAATTTCCCGCTACGGAAAACGTCACTACCGATAATGCAAGCAGGAACAATAGGAGCTTTGACCTTGGAAGCCATCATTAATGCACCAGGTTGAGCCTTGCCCAATTTACCGGTTTTGGAACGAGTTCCTTCAGGGAAAATTGCCAAGCATTGACCATCTTGGAGAACATCAATACCCATTTTAATGGCAGCTCTATCGGCGCCTCCGCGTTTAACGGGAAAACCACCCCAAGCACGCCAAATGGAACCAAGAATAGGAACAAAAAGCTCTTCCTTGGCCATATAGCGAACTATACGACCAATACCGCCTCCAACAGCGGGAGGATCCAATAAGCTAATATGATTACTAGCAAGAACTAAAGGTCCTTCCAAGGGTACATTTTCCTTGCCTTGATATTCAATGCGAAACAATACTTTAAAAATTACCTTAATTAGGAAAAATTTAGAAATATTGAAAACTGTACTATTAATTCTAAGACTATTGGTAGCCATTACAATCTCTCCTCTACCATTTTAAGGATAGTTTGTACAACTTCATCAATAGTCATATCAGAGCTGTCCAAAAGAATTGCATCTTCAGCTTGCTTCAAGGGAGAGATTTCTCTTTCACTATCAGCTTTGTCACGAGCAGCAATTTCTTGTTTGAGTTGTTCAAGATCGCACTCTTGACCTTTAGCGATGATTTCTTTGAATCGACGGCTAGCTCTTTCTTCAACAGATGCAGTAAGGAAAATCTTCAGCTCGGCATTAGGGAAAACAACCGTGCCAATGTCACGACCGTCCATAATGATTCCGCCAATCTCACCCATGCGTCTTTGTTGATCAACCATTGCCTCTCTTACAGCGCCAATGGCAGCTACCCTGCTAACGTTAGCGGTAACCTCTGGAGTACGAATCGCATCAGTTACTTCGGTTCCGTCTACGAATACACGGTTAACCTTAGCTTCAGGCTTGAATTCGATGATCATTTTATTGGATAATGCACCAATAAAAGCTTCGTCAAATGCTTCGCCAGTACCAAGGAATTTCCAAGTTACGCTGCGATACATAGCGCCAGTGTCAATATAGGCATAGCCTAGCTTTTCACCAACGAGTTTAGCAATTGTACTTTTTCCAGCACCGGCCGGACCATCAATTGCTACAACAATTTTCTTCATAAATACCACTTCTTTATTCAAGATTTGCGGCTGCAAGACCTGCGGCATAACCACTTGAATAAGCAGCCTGGAGATTATAGCCACCAGTGTAACCATCTACATCCATAACTTCACCAGCAAAATAGAGATTCTCTACAAGCTTGGAGGCCATGGTCTTGGGATTGATTTCCTTAACAGAAACACCACCCTGGGTTACAATAGCTTCGGCTATAGGACGAGTTTTAGTAATAGGAATAACGAAATTCTTCAGAGTATTGACTAATCTTGCTCTTTCTTCACGACTTACCTGGTTAATGAATTTTGCTTCATCAAGATATGCCATGTCTAGCACAACAGGAATGAGACTTTGAGGAAGTAAATCCTTCATCCCATTAACAAGTTGTTTGCGGCTATAGGTTGCAAAATCTCTTTGCACACGCGCATCAAGCTTTTCCACACTTAAAGCAGGTTTAAGGTCAAGCACAAGCTCAACCTCCTTGCCTTCGGAAAGGGCTTGGGCAGCGATATTGGAAAGACTGAGAATAATTGGACCGGACACTCCAAAATGAGTAAAGAGCATCTCGCCAAATTCTTCCCCAATTTTCTTGCCATCTGCAAAAAGAGTTCCACGGGCATTGCGCAAGGAAAGACCTTGCAGGTCATCGGTATAAGGATAGTCGCTTTCCAAGGGTACCAGGGAAGGCTTTAAATCCACAATCTTGTGACCAAGCTTAGCTGCTAATCTTGCTCCAGAGCCATCACTACCCGTCCCCGGATAGCTTGCTCCTCCTGCGCAGAGAATTACAGCATCTGCCTCATGGATTCCATCCTTAGTCTTTACACCAGTAGCTTTACCATCTTTAGTCAAAATTTCCGTAACATTGGTATCAAGAATTAACTTGCCACCCTGCTCCGTAAAAATCTTAACCAAGGTATCAACAACATCCTGAGATTTATCACTTACAGGGAAAACCCTGTTTCCACGTTCAACCTTAGTAGGACAACCATTTGCCTCTAAAAGATAAATGATGTCATCATTGGTAAAACGATGTAATGCGCTTTGTAAAAAGCGCCCATTGCCAGGAATGTTCTTGATAATTTCCGGTAAATCTGCTGCATTGGTAAGGTTACAACGCCCCTTACCAGTGATGAGCATTTTACGCCCAGGCTTGCGCATTTTTTCTAAAATTGTAACGTTTGCACCTGCACCAGTCGCAGCAATGCCTGCTAAAAGACCAGCTGCTCCAGCGCCGATAATTACAATTTTATTCATAATTTAGCCGCCTTTAAAAGAGCTTCAAGTTCTTCCTCGTAGAGAGGTCTGAATTTTCCGCGTCCTAAATTTTGTAATTTAATGGGTCCCAGTTTAATGCGTTTTAACTCGCGAACCGGGAAGCCAATGAAGTCACACATGCGTCTAACTTGACGATTGCGTCCTTCATGGATAGTTATATCAAACATAGTGAATTTACCTTCGGTATCATAGCCACGCAGATTTACAATCGCGGGAGCAGTCATACCATCTTCCAGCTTAACACCCATGCGAAGCTTATCAAGCACCTCATCCTTGCAAAGTCCAGGAACCTTAACGAGGTAGGTTTTGTTAACTTCGTGAGAAGGATGCATCAGCTTTTGAGCCAATTCACCATCATTTGTCAAAAGTAAGAGACCTTCTGTATTGTAGTCCAATCTGCCAACGGCGAAAACGCGTTCTGGCAAATCTTTTACAAAGTCGGCAATGCATTTTCTGCCCTTGTCATCGCTCATGGTAGTAACGATTCCACGGGGTTTATTGAAAATATAGTATGCTTTTTTCTCTTGTTTTACAGGATTTCCGTCAACAGTAATGCGACAATGGTTAGGGTCAACCTTAATCCCCAGTTCAGTAACTAATTTGCCGTTTACCTTAACACGACCTGCGAGAATAATCTTTTCAGCTTCACGACGGGATGCTACACCAGCAGAAGCCAAAACCTTTTGTAATCTTTCTTCCATTTATTTCCCTTTTCTTACTCTTCTGTTTCCATAGCCCCTTCAAGATCCAGAATTTGTTGAATCTCGGTAGGCTCCTGACGCATTTCCTCAGGACGAGGTAAATCATCAATGGATTTTAGGCCAAAGGTTGTCAGGAACAAAGGAGTAGTTGCGTAGAGGATTGGATTACCCAAAGCCTTCTTACGTCCAGCCTCCATAATGAGTCCAAGCTCCAACAGTGTATTTACAACACCATCGACCTTAACACCACGGATTTGTTCCATCTCAGCCCTAGTCACCGGTTGCTTAAACGCAATGATGGCCAAGGTTTCCATACCAGCATTAGTAAGCTTTATATCTTTCTTTTTAGCCAAGGAGCTCACGATTTCGTAATGCTCTGGCTTAGTAGTCAGTTGATAGCCATCCGCAACCTCGCGAATCATAAGACCACGATTTTCCTTGGCATATGCCTCTTGCAGATTGGCAATCAGTTCCCAAACAGCAGGCTTGTCCAATCCTAAAATATCTGCAAGCTCAGCTCTAGAGAGGGGTTCTCCTGCTGCGAAGAGGACTGCTTCAAGCTGTGCGGTAAATTTGTCAAAAAACATCTTATTCCCCTTCTTTTGCAAAAATGTAGATTGGAGCAAAGGCTTCCTGTTGAGTAATAGTGATTAGATTTAATTTGAGAAGTTCAAGAACGCCCAAGAAGCAAGCTACTTTTTCTCCAGGTAATTCACTGGATACCAACTCGCTTAAAGTAAAACCGGGACGAGTCTTGAGCTTTTCCAAAATATCCGCCATCTTTTCCTGAACACTAAATGCCTGAGGAGCGATAAATGCCTCCTCGTGTTCAGTGCTGGAAAGCATGCTATTTAAAGCTTCAAGCAAATCTACAACGGTATATGTGGGCATAACTCTGTCCACGATGCCCTTGAACATGGGCAAGCGTTGAACATACTTTCTCGCCTCTTCCTTTTTCTCGAGGAGCAGACGAGCACATTCCTTAATGCGCCTATATTCGATGAGCATTTCTACCAATTGTTGACGAGGGTCCACTTCTTCTTCATCCTCAGCACGCTCTTCTTTAGGTAGAAGCATACGGGATTTAATTTGCAAAAGAGTGGCAGCCATAACGAGAAACTCACTAGCAAGCTCCATATCGAACTCGCTCATGGCCTTTAAATAGCCAATATACTGTTCGGTTATGGATACGATGGGAATATCGTAAATGTCAATTTTATCTTTTTCGATTAAGTGCATGAGCAGCTCGAGAGGTCCCTCAAAGCCACTCAATTTTAATGCAACTTGTGCCATAGAAATTACAGTACGTTCATTGCAGCTTTAATTTCTGCCATGTTCTTAGCTGCTTCTTTTTGAGCACGTTCTGCGCCATAGGCAAGCACTTCACGAATGTATTCGGGTTTTTGAGAAAGTTCCACGCGACGTTCATGGATTTCTTTCAACATATCGTTCATCTTAGCGTTCAAGCATTTCTTGCATTGTACGCAGCCAATTTCACCAGCACGGCATTGAGCTACAATGCCTTCGTATTCATCTTCGTTGAATACTTTTTGGAATTTATCAACGATACAAACTTCAGGATTGCCCTTGTCAGTTTTACGAATACGATTGGGGTCAGTGGTCATCATGCGAATTGCATTCCACATTTCTTCAGGAGAAGCGCCGAAAGGAATGGTGTTACCATAGCTCTTGGACATTTTGCGACCATCGATACCAGGGAGAACCTTAGCTTTGGAATATACTGCTTGAGGTTCGGGGAAAACTTCTTTGTTGTAAAGATAGTTGAAACGACGAACGATTTCACGAGTTAATTCCAAGTGAGCGCTTTGGTCTTGACCAACGGGTACACAGGTTGCTTTGTAAAGCATGATATCTGCAGCCATGAGTACAGGATAACCCAAGAAGCCATAGGTATGGAGGTCTTTACCGGAGCCTTCCAAATCTTGCAGCTTATCCTTGTAGGTCGGAACGCGTTCCAACCAGCCAAGAGGAGTCATCATACCAAGAAGAAGTGCTAATTCAGCATGTTCTTTAACATGGGATTGACAGAAAATAACATTCTTTTCAGGGTCAAGGCCTGCAGCCAACCAATCTATTGCCATCTCGCGAATATTGTCTTGCAGCTTGGAAGTATCAGCATAGCTAGAAGTCAAAGCGTGCAAATCAACAATGGAGAAGAAACATTCATAATCATTTTGTAAACGAACCCAGTTTTCCAGAGCGCCCATGTAATTGCCAAGATGGAAACGTCCAGAAGGTTGCATACCACTAAAAATTCTACCTTTAGTCATTTAAATCTACCTCTTTCTATTTAAAATATTAGTCGAATTATCATATTAACTAAGCGCATATAGCCATTGGCCAAGGGGTTGATGAACAAGCTTGTCATACCGGTAAATACCAGAGCAATCAAGATGTAAAAACCATATTGACCAACAATGTTCTCATATTTCCACGCCATATCATAGGGCAAAAGCTCGGATAGGATTCTAGAACCATCCAAGGGTGGAATGGGAATTAGGTTGAAGAATGCAAACCAAACATTATAAAGCTGCATCCAGAACAAGAAGTTATAAACGCCTTTGTCATGAATACCAAACTTAGCGAGGCATGCCCACATTAAAGCAGCTGCAAAGGTCAGGAACAGATTTGCCAAGGGACCTGCAAAAGCTACATTGAGAACACCAGTCTTACGATTCCTAAAATTATTAGGATTGATGGATACTGGTTTTGCCCAACCAAAGCCACAAACAACCAGAAGCAATGCACCGATTGGGTCAAGATGCGCCAAGGGGTTCAAGGTCAAGCGACCCATCATAGCCGGAGTAGGATCTCCCTCCTCGTCAGCAGCAATTGCATGAGCGTATTCGTGGACTGTAATGGCAAATAACAATGCCGGAATGCGATATATCATTGTGCCAAAATCAAGCATTGTAACCTCCAAAAGACAATAGTATTCCTAACTATAGATTATACTACAAAGCCACGGTATGAGTCAAAAGATATTATTAATTAAGAATAGCAAAAAATTAAATAAATGATGAATAAAAAAATTCGGAATGCGTAATGTACGAATTCCGAATTCTGCATTATTTTTTGAATCTATTTACGTGGGAAATTTCTTGCTTAAAGCTCGTAGTAACCGTCCCTATTCCACCAGATAACAGGTACCACAGCTTGGACCATTCGTCAAAGGTCAAGCCACATTCCATGAGGTATCTTCTCGCGCTAAGCATGAGTTTTGCATTCTTGAGTTGCTCTTCGGAATGCACGCCAGCGATGCAGAGAATGATATCCAAGAACTTGAGTTCGTGCAGCAAAGCATAGGTTTCGGGATCATTTTCCTTGGTAACACCAAAATAATCCATATATGTGAGCATGTAGTCTGCTTCAATTTCCTCCAGACTAGCGCCCATAAACGCCTCTAAAAGCGCACACACAAAGCCTGTGCGATCCTTGCCTTCGATACAATGAATATAGAAAGGCCCCTCGTTCTTAATTAAAATCTTTAGAGCATTGCCCAAGTCCTCTTTATACTTGGCAGAAGTAAAGTCGTTTTTCAAATCTGGAAAAGCAACCTTATTATCCTGGCACAAGCTCAAAAAATAGGGAGAATTATAATCTGCCCTAGCAAAGTATTTTTCAACTTCGCTTGGACCATCTGCAAGGTCTAAAATGTATTTAATACCTAGGTTAGAAATGGTTTCATCGACGAATTTGGCTCTACCATGGCGATTGTTACAGGGAGAAGCTCCGCGATAGAAGGTACCTGCTTTGATGTATCCACCCTTTAACTGACGCAGGTTCGCAAAGCAAAACATGCAATCGTAATCTTTAGGATCCCAGGAATATTCCCTACCCATAAGCTCTTGCGTTCTTTTGAACTTGCCCTTTTCACGCAAGCGCACACCACAGGTTACGGATTCGTCAAAGGCATACTTAAGCCACATGCTGCCTTGGCATACAGCCAAAGCCACGTTTTGGTACTTTTTGTAGCCACAGAGCAGAACATCGCCCAAGCGTCCATAATAGCCATCGTAAAAAGGCAAGCCCTCATAGACAAGGCCATTGGAAAGCTCAACATCCACACTGTCCCCATAGTCAAAGCCCAAGCCTAAAAATTCAGTCGGACTAATATCAAGATAGACATCTCCATACTGAACATCTTCAATTATTGCTATGTTTTCAATTGTCAGTTCAGATTCAAATTGGATATCCATCTTATTATATATTACATGCAAATATCTTCAATGTCACTCATGCTCAAGGCAGGGAAACATTCGATAATTTGCTCCTTAGTCAACTCTCTGTTCATATATTTTTTGGTAGCAAAATCATGAGAAATTTTAACTACTGCTAAATCATAACCACGTTTGTAAGCAGTTTCATAATCCTCATCGTTGAGCATTTGATAAGCTTCTGCATAGCCTTTAGCCATAAATTTTGCGTGATTATCGATGTAATCTTGAATTCTTTTCTTCATTCTCCTCACCCCTCAAAAACGAAAAGATATGTATATTCTAACACTAGCAAGAGATAAGTTCAAGGCTTTCATCAGGTATACACTAGAATTCAGAATAATATAAAAATGACCCGAGAAAAACCTCGAGTCATTGTATTATTTAGATAATTATCCCTGCAAGATGATCACATTCGTGTTGAATGATTTGCGCATCCCAATCAGAAAATTTTTCCTTTTTCTTGCGGAAGCTTTCATCGAAGTAAACCACTTCAATCTCTTTATAGCGCAGGCAAGAACGTTGACCGGTCAAGGACAAACAGCCTTCTTCGGTTTCAAAGGGACACGCTTTACGGATAATGGTAGGATTATACATGAGCACATTGCGACTGCCCAGAGTACAAACAATAATCGCCTTGTTTTCACCAATCATATTGGCAGCCATACCCACACATTCCTCTTGGTGAGCAGACAAGGTGTCCAGCATATCCTGCCCAATTGCTCTATCCTTTTTGGTAGCCTGCTCTGCCTTTTGGGATAAAAAGATTACATCCTTCATTATTGGTCTAATCATTTTTTAGCCGCCTTTTTAGAAACTTGACGACGATTGGAACCAGTTTTAGGAGCCTTACGTTTATCCGCAACAGAATTCTTGCCACGACTAGGAGCTGCTTTTTTCTTGTTTGCCCCTTGAGTCTTCACACGACGAGCAACAGTTTCGCCATCAAGATTTTGACGCTCCATTAACACGCCAAGCTTAATCTCGATATTGCGCAGCCATTTTAATTCATCGGGAGTATAGAGAGTAATCGCCATGCCATCGTTACCAGCGCGTCCGGTACGACCAATGCGATGAACATACCAATCTACATCATGAGGAATATCGTAGTTGATTACGTGAGTTACACCTTCAACATCCAAGCCACGCGCAGCAATATCGCTAGCTACAAGCACTTGAATTTTGGCATCACGGAAGGATTTCATAACAGTCTTGCGCTTTGCAGGACTCATATCACCGTGAAGAACATCTACGTTCAAGCCCTCCATACCAAGAATGTCACCCAGTTCCTTGGTTCTTTCCTTGCTTTGACAGAATACGATTGCCAGGTAAGGATTTAATCTTTCAATCAAGGATTTTACAGCACGAGCTTTATATTCTTCGGTAGTTTTCAGGCAAATTTGCTTAATTTTTTCTACAGTTGCTTTATCAGGATTGATATCAATTAAAGCACAGTTTTTAGTCAATTTACGGCCAAGCTTACGTACCTCTTCGTTCAAGGTAGCACTGCAAAGCATGGTTTGGTGCTTTTCTTTGCAAAGAGCGATGAGCTTCAAAGCATCATCGGTAAAGCCTTGAGCCAACATTTCGTCAACTTCGTCCAAAACAAGATAGTCAACTGCGTTTAGATTGGTATTGCCCTTAGTAATATGGTCCAAAAGACGACCAGGGGTACCAATCAACACATGGCTACGACCTTCTAATTTATATTTTTGCATTTCGTAATCGCGTCCACCTGTAACCGCGAGAACTTTAATTTCACTACCCTCGCCCAAAATCTTTTTCATTTCGGTAGCAACTTGGCTAGCAAGTTCACGGGTAGGAGTAATAACCAAAGCTTGTACATAGGGCTTGGAGGGATCAATTTTTTCCGCCATGGGCACCAGGAAAGCCAAGGTTTTACCAGTACCAGTTTGAGCGCGAGCAATTACGTCCTTACCAGCAAAGAGTGCAGGAATTGCTTGCTCTTGCACGGGCATGGGTTTCTTAATGCCAATCTTAGCTAAATTTTCACAGGTTTGAGCACAAACTTTTAATTGAGCGAAACCAGAATTTATCATTTTTTACCAACTTTCTATAACAATAATAGTAATTAAATCAAGTTGTTCTATTATAACTTATTTATACAGAAAAGAATAGCCTAAACCTCCATTTTTTCAAATACAATTAATTCTTGATTTAAAATTCTA
>JAKSOJ010000180.1 GCA_024405645.1 Phascolarctobacterium sp.
CAGTAGTTAATTTAGCTAGGCTAGAAAGTGGGTTGGTATTAGTAACAGGACCAACAGGAAGCGGAAAATCAAGTACTATTGCCGCATTGATTAATCAAATTAATACAACTAGAAAAGTTCATATAGTTACTTTAGAAGACCCAATAGAATTCTTACATAGAAATGAAAAGGCCCTGTTAAGCCAAAGGGAAATAGGACGAGATACAGATTGTTTTATGAGTGGATTAAAGTCGGCTTTACGAGAGGATCCTGATGTGATATTGCTAGGAGAATTGCGGGATACTGCAACCATAATGGCAGCACTAACTGCAGCTGAGACAGGTCATTTAGTTTTTGCAACATTGCATACAGGGGATGCAGTAGGAACTATTAGTCGCATTTTAGATGCATGTGATGACAAGTCTCATGTTAGGGCACAATTAGCTGATTCTTTGGCTGCGATAATATCTCAAAAATTATTAAAGAAAAAGGGCGGTGGAAGAATTGCTGCTTTTGAGGTTTTACTGAAAACTGACGCATTGAAAAACTTAATTCGCGAAGGCAGAAACCACCAACTAGTATCGTATTTGGAAACAGGATCAAAAGCAGGAATGATAACGATGCAAAAATATATAAAATCTCTTCAAAGCGAAGGCTTAATACTCTAACCCCCTCCAACATTTTTTGAATGACACATATCTGAAAATAGTGTATAATATCAGAATATGAATATAATAAAACTTGGAGGTATCCCCATGGAAAATAAAGAGAATTTGATTATGATTAACGGCGAGTTCTACTCTCCGGAAGAAGCTACTGTTAGCGTTAATAACCGTGGTTTTAATTTTGGCGACGGTATTTTTGAACTGGTTCCTGTTTACAATGGTCGTTGCTTTGGTTTGATGCAACATATGAATAATTTCTTCAATTCTGCAATTGCTTTGAAATTACCTGGCATTTACATGGTTGACGAATTAATCATTTTCCATGAAACCTTAATCGAAGAAACTGGTCTTAAGGATTGCGAAATCTATTCCCAACTGACCCGTGGTACTGGTGCTTATGGCCTTGGTCATCCCGAAGCAAATATTCCCGAACTTGTTATGTTCGCTGTTCCTGTAGATCGTGAAGCTTTGAAAGAAAAACGCGCTCAAGGCGTTGGCTTGGTTACCGAAGTTGATGATCGTTGGGCTAAATGCAATATCAACACTTTGAATCGTCTGCCCGAAGTTATTGCTAAACAAAAGGCTGTTGTAGGCAAATACTATGACGCATTGTTTGTTCGCGATGGCAAAATCACCGAAAGCACCGAGTCCAGCTTCTTCATTTATAAAGATGGTATTCTCTGGACCCATCCTGAAAATAACTTCATCCATACCAATGTTACCCGTCAACTGTTAATGGAAAGACTTTCCAAAGATATGGGTATCCCTGTTATGGAAAAAGCATTCGACAAAGAGTTCGCTCTGAAGGCTGAAGAAGCATTCATCTGCGGTCCTCGTTGCGAATTTATGCCTGTAGTGAAAATCGACCGTTCCCTCATCAACGAAGGTAAGGTTGGCACTCTGGTTCCTGAACTCCAAAAGAGATACGAAGCTTTCGTTGCTGAGCAATGTAAATAATTCCTATGGAAAACAAAAAGATGGTACGAGGAGCCTTGCTCATCGCATTGGCTCTGGCTTTACAATCAATTCGTGTTTTCTTGCCTTTGCCACCGCAGGTTAATGCCTATTTTATTGGCACATTGGTGCATATGATGTTAGTATTGTCATTGCTTTTGAATGGTTTGCCAACAGCACTTTTCTTGGCAGTACTTTTACCATTAACTGCATTTGTGCAAGGACAGGTAGCGTTTCCTGTGCTTGTGCCAGTTATTATGGTTGGAAATATCATTTTCGTTCTTTTAGTACGCAAGTGGCAGGAGAGTAAAAAAGGCATTGTGCTTCCACCATTAGTCAAAGCAATTTGCATGTGTTGGTTTGGTTGGCATGCGTTAAAATTCCTCAACCTGCATTCAGTTCCTGCAGTTCGTGTTATGCTTGCGGCGTTTTCCATGCCCCAGGTTGTTACAGGAGTTTTGGGAATTTTGGTGGCGAGACGAGTTTATAAAAGACTTCCTAAAGAATATAGATAACAAACCATCTTTCTTGCGCTACGCTCCGAGGTTTGCGGGTATGAGTAGCAGGGTATATGGCCGATAGTCCCAGTGCCTATATGAAAGGACAAGTTAATATTAGAAAATCCAAAGAGCAGTATGTTGGTACAAAGGTTGAAATATACCTTTTGGACAATGTGCTGCTTTTTTATTTTGAAAGGATGAGTGAAATGTTAAGAAAAATAAGAGAAAGATTTTTTAGAAGTTACAATGGACCATGCGTAATACTAGGAGAAAATAGCGTTGTTTTAAAGTCTTATGAAGAAGAGAACTGTAGATTTCTAGGAGAATTTGATTTGCCAGACTATAGTATTAGCGAAGATGAATATTTACAAAAATTGGCTGAGGTTTTAAGAGAGGAATTAAGTTGGTTGGAGAGCCAAAAGGATATTGTTTTTTTGCTCGAATCTTATTTTTTAGAAGTTGAGGATTTTTATCTACCTATTATGCCCACAAAAGAAGAAAAAGCTGCAATAGCATGGGAATTATCTGAATCCTTGAATTTGAAAGCGGATGAATTCTATTACATAACACATAAGGAAGAAAAATCTAAAGATAAAGAGTGTTTATATACTGTTTATGGTGTCTCGAAATCATTGACTGAAAAGTTAATAGGTATGGCTCACGGATTTGGTTTTAGACCATGTTTGTTGGCTCCCAATCTAGAGGGGAAGGTTATACGAGAACTTTTTGCATACGATTTGTTGCCCAAAGATTTAATTAATAAAGAATATAACGATAAGATGAATGAATACTCAAAAATGCTAATGAAGATGTGCATTGTGTTGGCTTTATCAGTAGTTGGCTTGCTAGGTTCAGCGAATTATTATTATGGGGTAAGGTTACAGAATTTAGAAGATGAGTTACAAAAAAACTCCTTTTGGCATGAAAATTTTCGAGTTGCTAAATCCTTGGAAAACGAGACAAGAAATTTGAATAGTTTAATAGAACGGTTGGATGCTAAATCTATAAAAAGAAGTAAATTATTAGAGGCTTTAGGACGAAGTAGTGTAGCAGGGGTTTGGCTAAAGGGGGTAGAGTCAGACGGTGAGTCATATAGAATTCGTGGAAACGCTATAGATATGTTGGGGATTAATGCGTGGGTTGAAGAAGTGCCTGCTAGCAGTGAATTTAAAAATGTTAAGATTCTTAG
>JAKSOJ010000181.1 GCA_024405645.1 Phascolarctobacterium sp.
TGCAAAATAGTACGAATGCTTGGCTTTTCCGCTTGCCAGAATTCGGTATTCATAACAGTTCCCTTATCAATAGCAACCTGCCAAGCCTTGTCAAATATCTCATCTAGTTCAACATATAAATTACGTAGATTATCAATATCAAGCTTTTTATTTAAATGATTATTGATAAACTCGCTCAGAGTATCATGGATAATGCTTCCCTTATCTGCAGGAGTACCATCCTCTTCCTTAAATTCTCCGTTGCCAAGCTTCAAAATATGGTTAAGCAAAAATGCATAGGGACAGTTAAGGTACTCACGTAAACCAGAAGCAGAAAATACCGAACCAGCGATTTGTTTCATTGATTGAAGAAGTTTTTCATCCACTAGTTGACCGTGATAATGAGCAAGTTCGCTTAAATCACTGCAATTTTCAGCAAGCTGGACTAGATTGTGGTCTGCATATTTTTCGACTATAGAATTTGGTAAGCTCAAACCATATTTTTCCCACAGTTCGCCTGAAGAAGCAATCTTTTTCTCATCCGCGTTGATTATATGTAAATTGGATACAAACTTATCCTCCATTTTATTAAGGAAAATTCTTTGCAAATCATCTACATAAGAACTCTTTTCCCCAGCCTCTTCCTCATAATAGCTAATGCAAATTTGCTTTTGTGCACTAGCAAGTGTAGCTGCAAAGAAGTATGCGTCCTCGTCATAGCTTGCATAAGTGGTTTCCAAATCCATATGCAAACCATCTCGTTCAACATCGTTATAAACCCAGCTTTCGTTTTTGGCCACCGGGAATTCATCCCTGCGCAATCCTAACAAATAAACGTATTTATAATTCAGGCCTTGCATATTTGTTGCTTCCATAATGCGAACACCGTCAGTTCTGCCATGGGCAAGGTTTATGCTTAGTTCACTTGCAGCGTCATTTAATATATCAAGCCATTTTAAAGGATGTACTATCTCATATTCTCTTCCGCATAATTTATAATCCTCTAAAATGAGATCCAGGCAATTATCCAAAGCCTTTAGTGCTTCAAAGCTAGATTTTAAACCATCGATAGAAATTTTACCTGCTTGGTAGGCTCTGCCAAGGTTTTCCCGGAAAGAAAATTTCTTTAGGTAAGCTTGCAAGCTAATTACAAAATCTTTTATACTGCTATGCTTACCCATTGCAGAAATAAAGTCATTTGTAGCTTTTAGACAAGTATTTTTTTCTTGCAAAGCCTCTTTAACCTTATGACGAGCCTGACTAGAAGAAGTAAAGTAACATTTCTCCTTCAAGGCAAGACAAAGCTTAGGCAAATCACTCCAGAATATAGAAATAAAGGGATCGCTCAAAAGTTTGAAATAATTTTCAGCCCCCATATGAGTCTCTGAAGTTGCCATATATAGTAATTTTATGAAATTAAAAATGCTATGATTCGCAAGCTTACAGGATTTGCCTAAAGAAATTGGCAGCTTGTACTCATCTGCTATTGCACCAAGACCAGAAAAATTATCCAGCTTACGTACAACAAGAACGATATCTTTAACATCCACGCCCTTTTGCAAAAGCTTTTTGATTTCTGTAAAGGCATAACGAATTTCTTTATCACGAGATGTAAGTTTTACCAAACTAATGCCATTGGTAGAAAGCGAAGAGCTTTGGCTAATCGAAATATTTTCAAAAATATTTTGAGAAAACACAACCCCAGGGCATGTTTCCTGCGCTCCACGGTATTTTTTTTCGCTGCAGAAACCCAGTAAAGAATTATAGGTTTGGCGACATGCAGCATAGGCACTGCCTGTTCCATAATACATAGCAATGGACAAATCCACGCGTTTCGATAACTCACGTAAAAGGTCTACCTGCAGCTTATCTAAAGAATAGAAGCCGAAAACTCTTAATTTTTGCCAAGGAATCTTAGTTCCCTCATTTTGTAAAAGATCTACTGCTAAACGGTACTTACCCTCTAAATCATACCATTTCTTCTTTTCAAGGCAATTACAGTAGGCTGCGTAAAGAGTCAATACTTCCGAATCCTTTACTCTTTGCAGGCTAGTACGTTTAGTATCTTCCTGCCACAGCTTAAAATGCTCGATAATTACATCAGTTGTCAGACCAGTGCGTGCCAAATCGCCAATAAAGGAAGTCATAGATTTTAAGAAGCCTTCTTTATCGACCAATTTAGCAAAGTAAGAAAAATTGCCAGCCTCCATCATCATACTGATAAGTTCTTCGACAACCAATTCTTGAGTTCGACGGTTAATCTGCTCATATTCAATACAACCATTCTCATTCAAAATTCTATTAGCCAAGGTATCAATGCCAGTACAGGGAACGTTGGAAAATTGCACCTTTTCCATTTGATAGCGATTGGGAAGAATTAAAAGAGCATTCTTTTCCCCTTGTAATTCATCTATAAATTGTTCTAAAATGCTTTCCCCTAAAGGGAGCGTATATAGTAAAGCCATGGAACCTCCAGATTTAACGCTGAATTCTACTTTAAAATTCTTATATATAATTATTTTATCACGAAGAGAAAGGTATGCAAGGCAATTTATTGGACAGTAAAAAGAGACTAGCAATATAAATCGAAATTATACAAATTCGTTTTATAGACACATAAAGAAGATTATGCTATTATAACTTCAGGTTATATTATGAAGGATGGTGAAAAATTATGTTCAATAAACTTTTCAAAGCTGGCATTGTTGCTTGCGCCCTGGCAACCTGTGCTATTGCTATGCCTACTGCAACCGAAGCAGCAACCATGGCTGATTACCAAAATCTGCGCGGTGCTTCCGTTCTTTCTAAAATGGATGTTGTTGACCAAGCAGAAATCCGCCGTACTGCTCCCGAACTTAAAGAAGTTGGCGATTGGTTCCGTCGTGTTGCTTATTATTTAGGCGACAAGGACTATGCAATTACCACTGGTTGGGCTCCCCAAAAGATTCAACTTGTTACTCCTTACTCCCTGACCAAATACCTCACCTATTTGGCTAATCAAGATTTAGTTCAACCGGATCAAGCTCTTCTTAACGAAATTGCTCAATACAAAGACGTTTGCTGGGTATGGGTATGGTCCAACGGTTCTTACAACATTTTGAGCGCTGACGCTCAAGCTCCTGTTGTAACCAATGTTGTTATCCGCACTCCTGACAATAACTTCAACTATTACCTGGAAAAAGACCAATACATTCCTGTCAACGCAATGGCTAAAGCTAAATTACCTCAAGCTCAACTTTGGCCCTTCCCTGCTAAGCTTTTCAGCCAACGCAATGTTCCCTTTGAAATCAT
>JAKSOJ010000182.1 GCA_024405645.1 Phascolarctobacterium sp.
AGGAAAAGCTTGGTGCCATAATGCAAGGACTTATAAATCGCTTCTGTATTTTGAGCAGGGAAATGTACAGGACATTCAGGGATGATTTCCTCATCTTCGTAAGTAAACGGCAAAAGGGTATCTGCGTACATTTCGGCTGCAGTAGCAAGCTCGCCATTGGTTTGATAAACAGAAGTGCATCCATCCATAGTGAAGACGTTTTTGCCATTGTTTTGAATGCCAACGCAATTGCAATATACCAAGGGAATGCCTGCTTCGCGGGCTTGAGCACCGAATAATCTATTTCTCTTTTTGTTTTTACCAAGAGCATAGGGAGAGCAGGAAAGATTAACTAAAATATCAGCGTTATTTTTGGCAAGAATTTGCGGAACATTATAGAAATAATTTTCAGTCCATCCGTCTTCACAGAGCATGAGACCAATGGAAAGTTTTTCACCATTTATAGTTAATTGGATAGGAGTGAGAGCTTCGGGAACAGGTTGGAATTCTTCTGCACAAAGCTTTTGCAGACTATAGAAATGGCGTGCATCGTCGAATTCTCGATAGTTAGGTTGAGAGTTTTTGATGATATAATTACGTCCCAAATAGCCACCAACGGTCTTGCCATGTTGAGCTGCATAGGCCGCATTGTACATGCGTACACGACCATCTTCGTTAAGCTTGCCTGCTTCATAGCAAACTGTGCCAAAAAGAATCGCCATATCATCACTTGCTTTGATGATTTCGTTATTATAGTGGGCAACATCATCAAGAAAATCTTGTTGCTCCCAAATATCACCAATTAAATAACCGCTGACACACATTTCGGGCAAGCAGAGTATATCTGCACCTTGCTCCCTTGCTGCAGCGATTATTTCTGTAATCTTTTTATAATTCAAATCCGGACGACCTGCAATTACCGGCATTTGTCCGCAAACAATTTTAGCTTTCACTTTTTTCATCCCTAACTCTTTGCAAAAGATTGCAAATTTTATACACATAGTTTATTATAACAGAGATGATTAAAATTCTCTATACATTTAAGGGAGATTTAGATGAAACCGATTAAAAAAACCAATGCGGCACGCATTTTGGATGATTTAAATATTGAATACAGATTAAAGGAGTATCCTGTGGACGAAGAGCACTTGGACGCTGTGCATGTGGCTAATGAAGTTGGCATGCCGCCCGAACAGGTTTTTAAGACTCTCTGTGTGCGTGGAGACAAAACTGGCGTCATTTTTGCAGTTATTCCTGGCAATGGAGAGTTGGACCTGAAGGCTTTGGCACGCGTGTCTAAAAATAAGAGCTGTGAAATGGTGCATTTAAAAGAGGTTCTGCCCTTGACAGGTTATATTCGTGGTGGTTGTTCACCCTTGGGGGCGAAGAAGGATTATCCTGTGTTCATGGATGAAACCATGATTCTCTGGGATGAAATTGCAATTTCCGCAGGACAAAGGGGAATGCAAATTATTGCGAATCCAGAAGACTTGGCAAGAGCGACAAAGGCGACTGTAGCACCATTGATTTTTGAGTAATGCTGAATTATGAATCCAATACTGGAAATCTAGACTGCTAAAAATGAAATGTCTTGCAAAGAGGGGGACTGTTATGTTACAATTAGATTATCGTATTGTAGTGTGACCCGTGATATAAAATTTAAGGAGGATCTAATTATTATGAACAAATTTGCTAAATTATTAGTTGTTTCTGGTATGGTTGCTGCTATGGCTTTTGCTGCTGGTTGTGGCGACGAAAAGAAACCTGAACCCAAGAAACCTGCTACCACTACTACCGCTCAAAAACCTGCTGCAAAACCTGCTGCTCCTGCAGCAAAACTGGCTGAAGGACCCAACTGGAGATATCCTGGTTACATCAAAACTCAAGCTGATACTCCGAAAATGACTCCTGAAATCCAAAAAATCGTTGATGAATGCTTTGCACAAGCTAAACTGCATCCTTCTGAAAAAGGTAAATTCTTGAACGATTCCAAGATTAATGCTAGCGATCAACGCAAGGTTCGTGATCTGTGGTTCCATGCTAAAGGCGCAAACTATGACAACAAAGCAAAGTTTAAAACTCCCAATGGCAAGGAAGCTTATAGAGAAGAACATTTCCATATTTATGTTACTGTTGACAAAGATACCAGTGCTGTAAAGAATTGGAAATTTGTTAAATACGTTAAAAACGAAGAGAATCCTACTGGCAAGTCCATTACTCTGAAAGAAGTTAAAAAATAAAAACTAATAGTAAATCCACATACCTTGGTGTGTGGATTTATTAATATAGAAACGGGAAGAATAAAATGAATATTAAAAAATTATATGTGTTTTTATTGATGTTGGTTTGCCTCGTGGCAAACACTGCTTTCGCAGCACTGCCTAAAGAGGGTACCTACGAAAAGCGTAGCAAGAGTGGTGCAGTAGAAGCTCGTATGTATGTTTTAGCTGCAGGCAATGATTCTGCTTATACAACTTCTTTGGGAAATGAAAATTCTGAGGTTATCTGGGTAGAATGCTATTTGGAAGATGGCAGAATCTGGTCTCAATTTGCTACTAACTATATTTGGAAGCGTGATGATGTTGGCGCTGCAGAAACTGCTTTAATTCTAGATAGGGAAGAAAGCTATTGTCTGGAAGATAATATTCCTGCAACTCCTCGCTATGCTCGTGATATGGCTTCCTTTAGTTTTAGAGACAATGGTACTGCCACAGTTTATGTGCAAAAAGATTTTACTGGTGTGCCAGCTAGCTGGGATTTAGCTGATGTATCCTCTAATTTTAATGGTGAGTATAAACATATCAGCTCCAGAGTACGTTTTTCTCCATTAGTAGTTGCTTATGCTAATGAGAAAACTGGCAAAGTGGAACGTTTCAATGACGCTAATGTGAACCAAGATTGGAATCAAGCTAGAATTCGCATCGAAAAAGCCAAAGATGGCCGTTATAATATTTTCGAGAATATGATGGAACGGGGTCACCTTATCGTTATGAAAGCTAGAGTAGGCGATGATCTTGCTCTGGTTGGCGAAACTGGTCGTGGCATATTGATTGGCACTGAAGTTCGTTTCCGCAGCACTCCTTTTATTAACGATAACAACATTCTGGGCTTCCTGAATTTGGATGAAAATGTTACTGTTCATGGTTTGGTAGAAGGTTATGATGGGCAAAACTGGTGTTATTTCACTAGAGCCAACGGCCAAAACGGCTTTGCTGCTGCTCAATTTATTGACGTGAGATAAGTGGAGGTAGA
>JAKSOJ010000183.1 GCA_024405645.1 Phascolarctobacterium sp.
GATGATCATTAAAGCAACTACTAAATATTCCATCGTTACCTCCTTACTGCGCTACGACTGCAAGGATGAGCATGAGAGCCGCAGCGGCCAAGTAAATTCTCACCTTGAAGAGACGCATTTTATTATTTAAAGTTTCAATGATACCAATCAGAAGAGCAGTTAAGAGCACCTTAATTGCTACAGGCAGATTCAAAGGCAGATAAAGCATACTGAAAATCATAACGAAAACCAGAAGCTTTAATTGGCTTGCCCAATGAATCAAGCTCAAAAGACGACCGGAATATTCCAGAGTCATACATTCATGAATCATGGTTAATTCCAAGTGAGTATCAGGATTATCTACAGGAATACGGCTGTTTTCTGCCAAAAGAACCAGGAAGAAAGCAACAGCAGTAAGAACGCCTGCAACGGTAAAGTTCAACTCGCCTGCTTTAAGGCTCATACCAGCGATATTAGTGCTATTAGTATGAAGCACGTTGGACAGCACTGCCAGCATGGTTACGGGTTCAACGAAAGCTGCGATGTAAACTTCGCGGCTACCACCCATTCCGCCAAAAGCAGTTGCTGCATCCATGGAAGAAACTGCCATGAAGAAACGACCAATAGCAAAGAGATAAACAAATACAAATACATCACCGAATGTAATTTGACCACCAAAGAAGTTGGGAAGCATGCATGCTGCAACCAGAGTAGTCACAAAATATACGCAAGGTGCCAGACGGAACACAATGCTTGTATAGGGAGTGATCATGGTGGGCTTTCTCCACCATTTGAAGATATCGTAATATTCTTGGAAAATGCTAGAGCCAACTCTGTTTTGCAAAGTTGCTTTAGTTTTCTTGACAATGCCGGATACCAGAGGAGCTACAAACAACAGAACGATTGCTTGACCCAGGCACATGGCGATTCTGATAAATTCTTCTTGTAATTCTATCATTTGTTAATCGCCCCCCAAACCAAAACAATGACCATTGCAGCCATTACATAACCAACATATAAACGAACAGAACCTCTTTGCAAACGACGCAGGAAAGCGGAAATGCCGATAAAACGTTTTTGCAAGGGATTATATAATTTTTCGGTAATCATATCAGGCAGTTCCAACTTGTAGGAAAGCTGACGACCAAAGTAGGAGTTGCTTTCGTGGGAATAAGTAACCTGACGTTTCGGTTTCAACATATAGTCAAAGGCTCTACGAACAGGTTTAGAGAAACCAGTTGCACTATATTGTTGACGAGCAGTGGGATAAGTACCACAGTTCCAGGTAACATCTTCTTCTACATAAACCTTAGAAGAGCTTACGAACAGGAATACTACAAAGCTAACGCCTGCAAGAACAGCTAAAAGAATAATGGGACTGAAGCTGATGAAAGCACCACTGCCATCCCAGAAGATTCCCAAGCCATTAACGAATAAACTTTCAGGAACATCTAAAGCAGTACATACTGCATGAAGTACGGGGATTGGATAAATACCGGTTGCAAGAACCAGAGAAGAAGAAATGCACATAGCGGTCAGCATTAAACCGTCGGATTCGTGAGCATGTTCCGCAATTTCGCTGCGCGCACGGCCAAGGAAGGTAATACCGAAGAAACGAACAAAGCAACCTAATGCAAGAGCACCGGTAAAGCCTAACAAAATGAAAGCAAAGGCACAGAGGAGACGAATGTCTTGAGCAGAGCTTGCATGAGCTAAAGATACGAAGCTTTGCAGTACCATCCATTCACCAGTAAAGCCATTGGTCAAGGGCAATGCGGACAAAGCCATGGAACCAACGAAGGTAAAGAGTGCAGTTGCAGGCATCTTTTTAGCCATGCCACCAAAGAGTTCCAGGTTTTTAGAACCAGTTGCATGCATAATGGAACCAGCGCTCATGAACATCAGCACTTTCATAATGCTATGGTTGAAAGCATGCAGGAGAGCTGCAACAAAGCCGATAATATACCAGCTACCAGAAGCAGTGAGTTTAAGAAGCATGCCGCAACCAAAGGCTGCAAAAATTACGCCCATGTTTTCAACAGAGGAATATGCCAAAACGCGTTTGATATCTGTTTCCATTTGTGCGTAGAGTACACCAAGGAATGCAGAAATTACGCCAGCTACCATTACTACAACTGCCCACCAATAATTCCATTCAGGCAGGAAGCTGAACATTACACGGCCAAAGCCATAGAGAGCGATTTTCAGCATAACGCCGGACATGAGAGCAGACACATGGCTAGGAGCTGCAGGATGGGCATTAGGCAGCCATACATGCAGAGGCACAAGACCTGCTTTTAACGCAAAGCCCAAGAAAGCAGCAGCAAAAGCAGCATGTCTCCATTTAGGATCCAGTGTAGTGTTTGCCATATCAGCGAAGCTGAAGGATGCACTGCCTGCGCCGATGAGCAGGAAGGACATCATGATAAACGCAGTACCAAGGCTGGTCATTACCAAATATTGATAAGCAGCATTCCAGGTTTCGCGTTTTTCAGATTCATGGTTAACCAAAAGGAAGGAAGCAACAGCCATAATTTCCCAGAACACCAAGAAGCTGAATGCATCACCGGACAAAAGAACCATAACCATACTAAGGATGAACAGGTTCCAATTGCCACCCAATTGTCTTAAACGACTACCCTTATAGCCTTTTGCATAACCCAAAGCGTAAATACTAGTGATTATGCCAGCAATACCAGTAATCAGAAGAAATACAGCGCTCCAACTGTCGCATTGCAGTGAATATGGACCCCACTGAAGTGCGTCAAAGGCAGCACCCATAAAAATCTGCCTGCCAGCCTCAAGAGCAACTGCCGCACTACCAATGAGGCTCAAACCATTAGCCAAATAGTGAGCAGCTCCTTCCATACTCTTTGGCAGGAAGAAGGTCAATACGCCGACAAAATAACAAATGACGGCCATCAAGAAAAGATTCATTTCCATTCCCCTTACGTAAAATTTTTCTATTTCTTAATCATAAAAGATTGAGCGAATATTCCCTCAATCGCTTATAAAAACAATTATATATTATACCACTTTTGTACAAAATGTTACAGAAAAATTTTATAAAACATGAAAAATTTTTATTTTTGGAAACAAAAGCAAGAGTTATGGATTAGTGCAAAATGTGGAATTATAAAATTTTTACCCAAACACAAAAATGCTGATTGAATCCTGCATTTAAGCAAATAATTCAATCAGCACTTAGTGTTAAGATTTTAAATTGTCAGAGT
>JAKSOJ010000184.1 GCA_024405645.1 Phascolarctobacterium sp.
ATAAAAAAACAGCCTCGGGAAGTTTCCTTCGCGCGAGGCCAAATGAGGGGCATAATTTATGTACACTAATTCTAGCATTTTTGTATACTATTTGCAAGACCTTTTTTATTAATTTATAAACTTTTTTTATTAATTACTTAGTATTGCTTATTTCAGTTGCTTTTGCCTCTTCAATAGCTGCCTTTTTTGCTTCCTTTGCCTTCTTGGCTTGAGCTTTTTCTTCAGCACGCTGTTTTTTCAATAAAGCTCTAGCTTCTGCTTTTTTCTTTTTCTCATCTACAACTATATTGGTGCTTTTTCTCGCTTGAGCTTTATCTTCAGCGTTAAGTTGTAATTGTTTTGCCTTTTCGGCTTCTCTCTTTTTCTTTTCGTCAGCAATTAAATCCTTGTTTTCGCCAGATTTATCGCCACTTTCAACCTTCTTAATAGCAGAATCATATTCTTGAGACATAACCTCTGCAGCAGATTTATAGCGTTCGGTCATATCAGCGCCTTGCATTTGGGCCATTTGCTCACGCATAGCTCTGATATCAGGAATATAATAAGAGATTTCGTCAATATAGCGTCCTTCGCCAGGAACAGTTGCAACTGCAAGACCTTTTTCTTTAACCATGGAATGAAGAACCTTGCCTAAAGAAATCATATCCTTTAAAGGCAAATCTGTCTTGACCATGCCAGTCAATTGCTTCGCGAGTCCAGGAACCTTCAAAAGCATATCTGCGCTAGCGATTTTTTCATAAGCAGACATTAAGAAGCGTTGTTGACGACGTACGCGACCAATATCGCCCTCTTCGTCGCGATAGCGAACATATTGAATTGCAGTCTTGCCATCCATATGTTGCTTACCCTTCTTAATATCAACGGTAAATCCGTCCCAAGTATCTTTATAGTACATATCTTCCTCGACATCAATATCAACGCCGCCGATTGCATCTACGAGTCCTATAAAGCTTTTGAAGTTTACCATTACGTAGTTATTGATGCGTACACCAAGAAATTCTTCCGTAGTCTTTTGGGTAAGTTCGCGACCACCATAAGCATAGGCATGGTTAATTTTATCCCAACCATGTCCTGGAATACGCACACGAGTGTCACGAGGAATGGATAAGAGCGATGCATGCTTTTTAGCAGCATCAAACATAACAACGAAAAGGGTGTCACTTCTGCCCTTGTCATATTCTTCCGGTCTTTCATCAACACCGAGAACAACAATGTTTTTCTTCAAAGCCAAACGCTCTGATGGAGACAAACTATCCATACCTCTATCAGGGAAAAATACTTGCATCACAATATAGCCAATAACACAAAGCACGCCAACTATTGCCAAAAGTTTACCAGTAATAAATCCTCTCATAGTATGCCTCCTTTCAAATTAAGCAAATTTTGCTTATGTCTTTGTAAAAACGCGTAAATAAAACGAGCGGTTAAACCCCAAATAACCCTATCTTCATATTCGTAAAAATATACCTTGTAAGCGCCTAGCTTTCTTTGCCCAACGTAACGTTCGGGCACTAAATCGTAGGGATATCCTTCCACCGGTTCATCAATGAGATTTACTAAACCAATACGAGGCTCTGTTTCCATAAAAAATCGCAAAGGAACTGTAAATATCTCGTCGACTTCACTTTTAGAGGCTTTTATCCTTTCAGGATGCTTGATAATGCCAACAAAGATATGAATAATAGGTCCACGGAAGGTTACAAGACTGTCCTGTTCTCCTAAAATTTCGATATCTTCGGGCTCAAGGCCAAGCTCTTCGCAAGTCTCCCTAATGCAAGTAACTTTATAGCTTTCGTCCTTACATTCGTGCTTACCACCGGGAAAACAAATCTCACCCGGTTGGCGCTTCAAATCCTTGGCTCTCACTTCAAACAAAATATGAGGACCATCTTCCTTCATAACCAACGGAAGAAGCACCGATGCAGTCCATAGGGAGTCCAGCATGTCTATACCTGCAGGTCGTTTATTAAATTCATCGCGTAAAATATTTTTTAAACCTTCCATAGTAAAATCATATCATTTTATGAAATTTTTGTATAGAAAATTATTTTTTGCAAAAGAAAAAGGGTGTTGGGAAATCCCCAACACCCTTAGTTTAATTATAATTATTTAGCTTCGGTTTTGTCAACCAGCAAGGATACGCAAACGTCACCAGTTACGTTAACAGAGGTACGCGGCATATCGAGGATACGGTCGATACCAGCGATAAGAGCAGAAGCTTCCAGAGGAAGACCAAGAGCAGTAAGGATCATGGTTAACATGATGAAGCCTGCGCCAGGAACGCCTGCAGTACCGATGGATGCAAGAGTACCAGTTACGATGATGGTGAAGTATTGAGCACCAGTCAGATCGATACCATATACTTGTGCGATGAACAGTGCGCATACGCCTTGGTAAGCTGCGGTGCCGTCCATGTTGATGGTAGCGCCCAAAGGAAGAACGAAGGAAGAAATTTCTTTGGATACGCCAAGTTTACGAGCACAGGTCATGGTCAAAGGAAGAGTACCGCCGGAGGAGCAGGAGGAGAATGCCATCAGGGATGCAGGAGCAACACCTTTTACAAACTCGGTTACGCTGAAACCAGCAATCTTTACGAGAGAACCATAAACAACTACTGCATGTACCAAGCAAGCAAGGTATACAGCAAGAATAACTTTCAGAAGAGGAAGAAGAACTGCAGGGCCGTTAGCTGCAACTACAGGAGTAATCAAACCAAATACGCCGATAGGAGCAAGAGTCATGATGAAGCCTACGATTTTGTAGCAAACTTCTGCAAGACCATCAATAGCATGTTTGAAAGCGTCAGCTTTTTCGCCAACAGCAGTGATACCACAGCCAATGAAGAGAGAGAATACGATGATTTGAAGCATGTTAGCTTTAACCATTGCGGAAAGAGGATTGGTCGGGAAAATGTCGACGATAACTTTCATCAGAGGAGGAGCAGCTTTAGCTGCAACTTTTGCATTTACACCAGCCATGCTCATGCCAACGCCAGGTTGGAAAGCAGTACCGAATGCCAAACCGATCATGATAGCGAAAGCGGTAGTTACGAGATAGAGAGCAACGGTTTTAACGCCGATGCGGCCAACTTTTTTGATATCACCAAGTGCGGTGCAACCAATTACCAAGCTGGCAAATACGAGAGGAACAATAA
>JAKSOJ010000185.1 GCA_024405645.1 Phascolarctobacterium sp.
AAAGCAAAAGCCGTTAATTTTGGCATTGTTTATGGAATTAGCGACTTTGGCTTGGCTGCACAATTAGACGTAAGCCGCAAGGAAGCCCAAGGCTACATCGATTCTTATTTTGCCCGTTACACTGGCGTAAAAGAATACATGACTAGCATTGTTGAAAAGGCGAGAGCACAAGGCTATGTTGCGACTATGATGGGCAGAAGACGTTATTTGCCCGATATTAAACATAGCAATTTCAATCTGCGTAGCTTTGCAGAAAGAACAGCGATTAACACACCCATCCAAGGTACTGCGGCGGATATCATGAAGCTTGCCATGCTCAAGGTAGCACAGGCTCTTAAGGAAGCTGGACTCAAATCTCGCATTCTTCTCCAAGTACACGACGAACTTGTGTTAGAAGTGCCTGAAAACGAAAAAGAACAAGCTGCGACCTTGGTCAAGACAGCTATGGAAAGCGCTGCTAGCCTAGAAATTCCTTTGGAGGCTGAAGTAGCCTTCGGTAAAAACTGGGCGGAAGCAAAATAGGAGAAAATTATGCCAGAAATGCCAGAAGTTGAGCAAGTCCGCAAGACTCTTGCTCCTCACATTCAGGGTAAAAAAATAGAAAATGTCGAGGTTTATCTGGACCGCTTGGTAAAGCATCCTACTGTTGAGGGCTTTATTAGCGGACTTATTGGAAAAACTATCGAGAAAATTGGTCGTAAGGGCAAGTATTTAGTGCTTCATACTGCGGCTAATCAAAAATTAATCGTACACTTGAGAATGACGGGTGCACTCATTGCGCAAAAGAGCGAGCTTGAAGCACCACCCTATGCAAAAATTAAATTCACTTTAAGCGAGGGCATGACTCTTTGGTTTACGGATATTCGTACCTTCGGCACATTATATCTCGTAACTGATAATGATGTGTTCATCGATGGCTACGAAACCTTGGGACCGGAGCCCTTGAGTGAAGAATTTACCGCAGAATATTTGGCTCCCTTGGCTAAAAAAGCCAAAAAGCCAGTTAAAACCTTCATTTTGGACCAAAAGATTATCGCTGGACTCGGTAATATCTATGCTGATGAATGCTTGGCTCTTTCCAAAATCCTTCCCTATCGTCATGCTAACACCTTGACCGACGAAGAAATTGTGGAGCTTTGCAAGGCAATCAACATCGTAATTGCCCAAGGCATCAAGAATAAGGGCACTACCTTCCGTGATTACAAGGATGGTGAAGGCAACAAAGGCTCCAACCAAGAACATCTTTTGGTATATTCTCGTGGTGGCAAGCCTTGCAAGACCTGCGGAGAGACACTTTCTACCATGAAAATTGGTGGACGAGGTTCTGTTTTCTGCGCTAAATGTCAAAAATAGGAGTAACAAATGATTGTAATTGGTTTAACTGGAGGCATTGCTTCCGGAAAAAGTACAGTTTCTAAAGAATTAGCTCGTTTAGGCATCGCTATTCACGACGCCGATGTTGTTAGCCGTATGGTTGTAGCAAAGGGCAGTGAAGGCTTAAAGCAAATTGAGGAAACCTTTGGCAGTGATTATCTGACCGAAGAGGGCGAATTGAATAGACCCAAAATGGCAGAGCTTGTTTTCCACGATAACGATGCTCGCCAAAAGCTAAATCATATCGTCCATACAGCGGTTAGACAGGATAGAGCAAAATTTTTGGAGGAACATAAGAACGACAAAGTAGTCGTTTTGGACGTTCCCTTGCTAATAGAAAATGGGTTGTATAAGAATGTAGACAAGGTTTGGCTGGTAATGGTTAGCGAGGCTGAGCAAATTAAAAGAGCAATGCTTCGCGACAATGCTACTGAAGAACAGGTTAAAGCGAGAATTAAGGCGCAAATGTCTTTTGAAGAGAAGAAAAAACATGCTGATTTAATCATCGATAACAGTGGTAGTATGGAAGAAACCATAGCATTTGTGCAAAAGGAATTGGCCAAACTTTTAGGAGAATAATGTGGCAGTAAAAAAAGCAGAGAAAAAGGTTCCTGCAAAGTGCAAAGCTGTAACTAGAAGGAAAGCAAGCACACCATCTACCTGGCAAAGCACTTTGAAAAAAGTTCTGGTAACGCTGGTTTTATTGTGTGGCCTCGCCTTTGGCGGATGGAAGGCTTGGAATACTGACTTTGTGCAGATGCGCTATGTGTATATGTGGGATTATCAGCAGGATATCATCACCTATAGTAAAAAGAATAATGTAGATCCTTTTCTTGTAGCTGCCATTATAAAAAATGAAAGCCACTATGATCACAAGGCAAAATCCCCCGTGGGAGCTATTGGATTAATGCAAATTATGCCGGAAACAGGGCAGTGGATTGCTCGGCAAATGGGCATCAAGGACTACAAGACCGAGGATTTATTCACCAGTCGTACCAATATTCGTATGGGATGTTGGTATGTGGGCGAGCTCTATGAAGAATTTCATGGCAATATGGCTTTGGTTATGATGGCTTATAATGCTGGACGTGGTCAAACTGCTGCTTGGATGGAAGAAAATCATTGGGATTATAATTTTAATCAAATTGAAAAGATTCCATATGCAGAAACAAGAGGGTATGTACAGCGTGTTTTGAGCGACCGAGATCGCTATTATTTGCTCTATAAAGACAAGGTGAAAAAATAATTTGAAATTATTTCAAAAAACAGTTGACAGTATATAGGTGTTATGGTATTATATGTTTGTTGCTAATTTAAGCGCTACGCGGTAGTGGCGGAACGGCAGACGCGCTAGCCTCAGGAGCTAGTGGGGGAAACCCCGTGGAGGTTCAAATCCTCTCTACCGCACCAGTTACTACTAAATAAGCACCACGCGGTTGTGGTGGAACGGCAGACACGCTACTTTGAGGGGGTAGTGAGGGAGACCTCGTGTGGGTTCAAATCCCACCAACCGCACCAAATGAAATTTAGACCTTAAGAGCATTGCTCTTAAGGTCTTTTTGTTTCTTCTAGAAACTTCGTATAGCACGCAATCTGCTTCGTTGTCCTCAGTCGACGTACTCCTAGTACGACTCCTTCGTCCGCCTTGCATCTTGCATACTCTACGAAGTTTATGTGGGCTGAAGGGCTACATGTTCGAAGAAATTTTTTATATTCTTACAGTTTATGTTAATCTTTATGAATTTTAGTAAAAAGGTTGA
>JAKSOJ010000186.1 GCA_024405645.1 Phascolarctobacterium sp.
GATTATATCATTTTTATGCATTTTTATCAATGTGCAACTAGTAACAAAGCGCTGAACTAATCATTGTCCGGCGCTATATAAATCAAAAAAAATCATGAAGATTAACACTTCATTAGCCAACGCCTATACTATTATTTTTAGATGATTACTCCTCCACCTAATACAATATCTCCATCATAAAGAACAACAGCCTGTCCTGGCGTAATAGCTCTTTGAGGTTCATCAAACACTACCCGTACGCAACCACTTTCAAGTACTCTAGCCAATGCAGGTTGCTCTATTTGACCATAACGAATCTTGGCTTTACATCTAATTTCACCATTCGGAGTATCTCCTGAAATCCAATTAAAATCATTTGCCAAGAGCTCCCTTGCGTACAAATCTTCTGCTTTACCAAGAACGACCGTATTATCATTAACATTTATAGCGCAGACAAAATGTGGTTCTAGTAAGGCTAAACCCAAGCCCTTTCTTTGCCCTATTGTATAATGGATAATCCCTTTATGCTTTCCCAAAATATTTCCATTGGTATCAACAAAATTCCCTTGTTGCTGTTTTTCTCCAGAATGAAGTTCTATAACTTTAGCGTAATCCCCATTGGGAACAAAGCAAATATCTTGACTATCATGCTTATCAAAATTGATAAAACCTTGCTCTTTGGCCAACTCACGCACTTCATCCTTATTATGAAACCCACCTAAAGGAAAAAGGACATGTGCTAATTGCTTTTGTGTAAGAGAATAGAGTACGTAGCTTTGGTCTTTAAAATTATCTAACGCCTTCTTAAGCACGAACTTACCATTTTCGTATTCAATTCGAGCGTAATGTCCTGTAACGATATAGTTACACCCCAATATTTCAGCACGCTCAAATAATTTATCGAATTTCATATAACGATTGCAATCGATACATGGATTAGGCGTTTTACCATGTAAATAGCTATCTACGAATTTATCTATTATCTTCTCTTTAAAATCATCACTGAAATTAAAGACATAATAAGGCATTTTAAGTTTACGAGCAACAGAGCGAGCATCTTCTACATCATCTAAAGAACAGCAGGTGTGATTTTTAGACACACCTGCATCTTCGTTGTGATATAGTTTCATCGTGCAACCAATACACTCAAAACCTTGAGATTGAGTCAGATAAGCAGCAACAGAGGAATCCACTCCACCACTCATCGCAATCAATGCTTTAGTCTTCATGACAATGGCCACAAGCGGCACAATCTGGGAACTTGGAATGGTCATAAACAATGCCATTTTTCTCATAATAGTCTTGTACAGCTGCTTTAATTGCTTCTTCCGCTAATACGGAACAATGAAGTTTATGAACTGGTAAGCCCTCCAAGGCTTCAACAACAGCTTTGTTAGAAAGTTCTAAAGCTTCGGAAACAGGTTTTCCCTTAATAAGTTCGGTTGCCATAGAGCTAGAAGCAATCGCACTGCCACAACCAAAGGTTTCAAATTTTACATCTGTGATAATTTCATTTTCTATCTGCAGGTAAATTTTCATGATATCGCCACATTTAGCATTACCTACTTCACCAACACCACTTGGATTCTCCAAACTTCCAACATTACGAGGATTGCGAAAATGATCCATTACTTTTTCACTATATAAAGCCACTATTTATTCACCCTTTCATTTACCATTAAACAATATTTTTAAAGAAAAAATTGTCTTTTCCCGCTTACTTTATCTTTCCACAATGGAGACATATTGCGCAAATACTCAATAATAGGAGGAATCTCCTTAAGAACATAATCAACCTCTTCTTGAGTATTATATTCGCAAAGGCTCAATCTCAAGGAACCGTGTGCTATTTCATGTGGTAACCCAAGAGAAAGCAGAACATGACTAGGATCTAAGGAACCAGAAGTGCACGCAGAACCAGAAGAAGCACAAATTCCTTTCTCATCTAGCATCAGCAGAATGCTTTCCCCCTCAATTCCTTCAAAACACAAATTCACATTTCCCGGCAAACGATTTTTCAAATCACCATTCACTACAGAATGAGGAATTTTAGACAGACCATCTATTAATTGGTCGCGCAAAGCACTTACCTTCTTGCTATATTCATCAATGTGGGCGCACGCCTCTTTCAAAGCTGCTGCCATACCTACTATCGCAGGAATATTTTCTGTGCCTCCGCGTTTACCGCGTTCTTGGGCACCACCTTCAATTACGTTCGTAAGCAATATGCCTTTTTTTGCATAGAGAACGCCAATACCCTTAGGTCCATGGAATTTATGAGAGGAGAAGGACAGCATGTCAATATTTTGTTCCACTACGTTAATGTGTAAATGACCTGTTGCTTGCACAGCATCAGTATGGAAAAGAACACCCTTTTCGTGACAGATTGCACCGATTTCGGCAATAGGAAGCACGGAACCAACTTCGTTATTAGCATACATAGTAGACACTAAAATAGTATCTTCACGAATTGCATTTTTAACTTGCTCTGCAGTAATGGTTCCAGTCTTACCAACTGGCAAAAGTTCAATATCAAAACCTTGTTTTGCAAGCTTTTCCAAAGTATGAAGCATGGCATGGTGTTCAAAAGCAGTAGAAATAATATGCTTCTTTCCCTTGCGTTCGCCTATCTTGGCTGCAGAAATTAATGCTTGGTTATCAGCTTCGCTACCACCAGAGGTAAAAGTAATTTCGGATGCTTTGCAACCCAAGCAAGCAGCAACATCCTCTCTAGCCTTATCCAAAGCTTCTGCTGCAATTTGCCCCACTGTATGTAAGCTTGAAGGATTTCCATAATGTTCCTCCATATACGGAAGCATAGCATCTATTGCAGTTCTGCTCATTTTTGTTGTAGCAGCATTATCCATATAAATAGTTTTCATAATATTCCCCCTAAAAAGTTTATAAAAATCCAAATTTTAATATCTCTTATAAATTCTTTTCTTCGTATGGATATGGAGGTGTAATATCGCGACCCATTTCCTTGAGCATCTTACGATCACTACGTATAGTAGCACAAGCAACAGTAGTCAGCATATCTCCAGTAATAGTAGCAGATGCACCTGCCTTAAACGCACTTTCGCCATCATTTGTCAAAAGTGCACGACCAGCACCAAGACGAATATTAGCCAACGGATTGATGTAACGGAA
>JAKSOJ010000187.1 GCA_024405645.1 Phascolarctobacterium sp.
CTGCTTATTTATGAAAATTCATTATAATTTATTGTATTTTTTAAGTAATTTTATTATTTTTTACTATTTTAACAATACACACTATTTTACATCTTCAAGATTTACAACTTTAAATGTGCATTTCTCGATATCAATCTCTCTGGCCGCTAATCTTTTCACTCTTTCTAGATCAGCAGTACAACAAATTGTGACACTGCCCTGTGCTCCATCATTCACCAAGTTTTTAGATTGAAGATTTTTTCTAGCATTTTCGCAGGTTTCATCTGCGGGATTAACTAAAGCAACACCAGCACCTAAATATTGTCCCAGTAAATCTCTTACAAAGGGGAAATGTGTGCAGCTCATAATCATGATATCTACGCCAGCCTTCTTCAGAATGCTAGTATATTCATTCACTGCATCTTTGAGTTCTTGGCTATCAAATTGTTCTCCCTCGATTAAGGGAACAAATTTAGGGCAAGGAACACCAACAACCTCAGCGGTTGGATCCACTGCCAAAATTGCTTTTTTGTGAGCCTCAGATTTAATAGTAAATTCGGTTGCTATAACACCAATCTTTTTATTTTTGGTCAGAGAAAGAAGAGTATTCTCGCCTTTACTCATGCCAACAATATCAAAATCATGATTTTTCTTGATGTTCTCCAAGCCAAGCATTGTAACAGTATTACAAGCAACGACTACTTGTTTTACCCCTTGAGCCACAAGCCAAGCAATCATTTCGTCAACAAAGCTTTGGATCTCTTCTCTAGAACGGCTTCCATAGGGAGTACGTGCGGTGTCTCCCAAATACAACAAATTCTCTTGGGGCATGTGTTCCATCATGCACTTTAAAACAGTCAGGCCACCAACTCCAGAATCTATAACACCAATTGGACTTTGCTTGTTCATAAAAATTCCCCTCTCACATATATAATATATAAGAATATTATAACACCAAAACAATAACTAGGTGAACAAAAAGCGCAGGAAAAATTCCTGCGCTAATAAATTTATTGAGCTGTAATTCCACCATCAACAGGTATAATGCTACCCGTCATAAAACTATTAAGTGGACTTGCGACGGAACAAATAACATGTGCTATTTCCTCAGCCCTACCGATACGCCCAAGTGGATAAGCATTAGCCATATCTTCTTTGGTATACCCACCATCTGCCGCCTTCAATTGTTTTTCTAAAAGCGGTGTATCAACATCTGCGGGACAAATACAATTTACGCGAATATGCGGAGCGAAATCCAATGCCAATGCTCTCGTCAGGGCGACAACAGCACCCTTGCTTGCACAATAAATTGGACAACCATAATTACCAGAAACGCCTGCATCAGAAGCAATATTAATAATTGAACCTTCGTTCATCAGGGCTTTTACAGCCTTCGTCAACAGCATAGTTCCTTTAACATTTGTATCAAAGATTTTATTATAGCTTTCTGCTGTCATATTCTCCAAACGTTCCTCGAAATAAACACCAGCACTATTTATCAAAATATCAATTTTTTGTTCTTTGATTTGTTTAATAGCGTCTTCAACAGATGTCGCATCAGAAACATCACAAGCAATAAAGGCAGCTGTTTGACCAGTAATTTGTTTTAAGTCAGAAACTGCTTCCTGACCACGGACTACATTTCGCCCAAGGATATAAACTTTAGCACCATCGTTTAGCAAAAATTGCGCACAAGCAAAGCCAATGCCAGAAGTTCCTCCGCTAATCACGCAGATTAAATTTTCACAACTATACTTACTCATGCTTTTTCCTCTTTTTCTAAAGCTTCCGCTTCAAGTTTTGCAGGAAGATTAACAATAATTGTTGTACCCTTGCCCTCTTCACTGACTAAATCCAAATTCATATCATGTCTTAATGCGATTTGCTTAGCAATAGCGAGTCCTAAGCCACTGCCAGATTTATTCTGTTCATTATGAGCTTTATGGAATCTTTCAAAAGCATGCTCAACATCAGATGCAGGCATACCGCAACCATGATCTTGAACAAGAATTTTGTCTGCCTTTAAGATTACTTCTATAGAGCTGTCTTCTGGAGAGAACTTTACTGCGTTATGAAGGAATACCATAAGCATTTGGCGTAAACGCCCATAATCGCCATTAACCAAATACATATCCGTATCCATTTCAGCTTCTACGGAAATATTTTTTTCAGCACCCATGCGTCTTGCGCCACGAACTGCATCCTGGATGGTTTCACAAACATTAAGAGGAGATTTCTCAATGGGAAAATCAGCATTCTGCAAACGAGACAAATCCAAAAGATCATTGATCAATCTTTGCAAGAAAATGCTTTCTTTATACATTTGGTCATGGAATTCCTGAACATCTTCGGGTTCAGTTACCACTCCATCCTTTAAAGCCTCAAGACTACCACGAATAACAGTTACCGGAGTTCTTAGTTCATGAGAAATATTAGCAATGAACTCCTTGCGCATCTTTTCAAGCTTTTGGCTCTCTTCGTCTGCCAACTCAAGCTTTTCTGCCATTTCGTCCAACTTATTAGCCAACTCGCCAATTTCATCATCTTGATTAATTTCATTGCGCACATCGTAATGACCTTCAGCAATAAGTTCAGCATTGTGCTCCATTCTTTTCAACGGTTTGGTAAAGCGATAAGACAAAAGCACGCTCATCAATACGCAAAGAGCAAAGCCTACAAGAAGACTAAGCACTAAAATACGCACGCCTTCATTTGCAGCCTTTCCTATCCCTTCTACAGGTGAGTTAAGCAATAATACAGAATGTATTTTCTTATCTTTGTCATAAACAGGAACACCAACAGTCAACATTACACTGCGGAAAAAAGGATTATATTCTTCGATTGTGAAGGATTTGCCCACAGATAGACATTCTTCAATGTATGCTTTAAATTTTGGTGGTAATTGCTCAAATGCTTCCTTACCAGTTTTAGCATCTCTTTCAGGAAATTCCTTGATTTGACTATTACCAGTAATCTTTTTTCCAACAGCTTGAGCACGCATGCGACGTACCGCTTCCCTATCAAGGCTAAGGTTATGTTCATTGTCAATAACAACAATAAAATCTCTAGTAATGATATCCAAGTCACGAATAAATTTACTATCCGTTATACCCTGACTATTGTGT
>JAKSOJ010000188.1 GCA_024405645.1 Phascolarctobacterium sp.
ATAAAAAATAACCCGCTGCTTTTCACAACGGGTTATTGCTTATAAATTCTTTTCTTTGAAACCACATACCTCTAGCAATGGACATTCCTTGCACAAGGGTTTGCGAGCCTTACAGATTTTGCGACCATGCCAAATCAGCCAATGATGTGCATCGCTCCAATCCTCTTTTGGGATTGCCTTTTGCAATTCCTTTTCGGTAGCAAGCGGATCAGCGCCCTTTGCCAAGCCCAAACGATGACTTACGCGGAACACATGGGTATCAACCGCAATAGCAGGAATGTTATAGACAATACTAACTATTACATTAGCAGTTTTCTTGCCAACACCAGGGAGTTCCATCAGTTCTTCGATAGAATCAGGAACAGTGCTATTAAACTTTTCCACTAGCATATGACATGTAGCCAGAATGTTTTTTGCCTTCGCGTGATAAAGACCACAATCGCGAATCTCTTTTTCCATTTCCTCTTGAGTCAAAGCACCCATTTTTTCTGGTGTGTTGAGACGAGGAAACATGCGCGCCGTGATAATATTGACACGCTCATCCGTGCATTGAGCAGAAAGGATAACTGCAACCAATAATTCAAAAGGAGAATTATAGTTGAGAGCAGTCTTTGTATCCTTGTAGGTTTCATGCAAAATATTTAAAATTGCTTCACGTTTTGCTTTACGAAGCATTAGTTAGTCAAGCTCCTTACAGGTGCGGGAATACGTCCGCCACGAGAGATAAATTTTTCAGCGCTGAAGGTAGATACAGGGATAATGGGAGCATAGCCCAAAAGTCCACCGAATTCTACTCTATCGCCAACTACCTTACCAGGTACAGGAATTACACGTACAGCAGTAGTTTTATTGTTAATCATACCAATTGCAGCTTCGTCAGCGATGATTGCAGAAATAGTAGCAGCACTAGTGTCGCCAGGAATTGCAATCATATCAAGACCAACGGAGCATACGCAGGTCATAGCTTCCAATTTCTCTAAGGAAAGGCTACCTTTTTCAACAGCAGCAATCATACCTTCATCTTCGGATACGGGGATGAACGCGCCAGACAAACCACCTACATAGCTGGATGCCATCAAGCCACCTTTTTTAACTGCATCGTTGAGCATTGCCAAGGTTGCAGTAGTACCAGGACCACCGCAGCTTTCCAAACCGATTTCTTCCAAAATACGAGCAACGGAGTCGCCAATTGCAGGAGTTGGAGCCAGAGAAAGGTCGATAATACCAAATTGGGAGTTCAAACGCTTTGCAGCTTCTTGCGCTACCATTTGACCAACACGGGTAATTTTGAAAGCAGTCTTTTTGATAACTTCAGCAACTTCGCCAATATTGCCATCGCGGACCTTTTCCAAAGCAACCTTAACTACGCCAGGACCGGATACGCCTACGTTGATAACAGTTTCAGGTTCGGTTACGCCGTGGAATGCGCCTGCCATGAACGGATTATCGGGAACAGCATTGCAGAAAACTACGAGCTTAGCGCAGCCAAGAGCATCGATATGTTTAGTGCGTTCAGCAGTTGCTTTAACGATTTCACCCATTTGCTTTACAGCATCCATGTTGATGCCACATTTGGTGGAACCAACGGATACGGAAGAACAAACGATATCAGTAGTAGCGAGAGCTTCGGGGATGGACGCAATGAGATTGCGGTCACCCTTGGTATAACCCTTGTCAACAAGAGCGGAGAAACCACCTACGAAGTTAACGCCTACATTCTTGCCAGCATCGTCGAGAGCCTTTGCCAGAGGAACATAGTCAGCACTGTCGCAGCTTTCGCCAACCATGGAAATCGGGGTTACAGAAATTCTTTTATTGATAATGGGCACACCGAATTCCAATTCCAGTTGTTCGCCCACTTTTACCAGGTTTTCAGCCTTTTGGCAAATCTTGTCATAAACCTTTTGTGCACAAACCTTCATATCAGGATGACCACAATCTCTGAGGCTAATACCCATGGTGATGGTACGAACGTCCAGATTTTGTTGGGTAATCATGGAGGTTGTTTCTAAAATATCTTTAACGTTATATAACATGTCTGCCTCCTAGATGCGATGCATTGCGGTAAAAATTTCTTCGGATTGCAGACGAATTTCTACGCCGATTTCTTCGCCAAGCTTGGTCATGGTTTCTTTTGCTACTGCAAGAGGAGCAGATTCTTCGCTCATTTCTGCGATGAGAACCATGTTGAAGAAGCCTTGCATAATGTTTTGGTTAATGTTGATGATATTAATATTCATGCCAGCCAATGCATTGCTAACCTTAGCAATAATGCCGACTTTATCCATACCTACGATAGTTAATACGATTTTCATATTATTCCCCTTTATAAAACTAAATTAGACTGTTGCGGACTACAACAGTCTAATTTTATCATACTTTTACTAGTATGTCTTGAGTTTATTCTTGTATACTTCTATTTCCAACTAGATTTTACTCTTACCCAGCCTTCTTTGTCTTTCTCGTTGCGAACGAGAATCCATTCCCCTTCGTCCACTGGATGCATATATTTTTTAGGAACAGCAAGCTCTGCATTTTTGCCCGCACTAGTGGTAATCTCGACAATGACCTTGTTTTTATCCTCGCTCTTTTTACCAACAACTTGATATGCATCGCCAGCATTCAAGAAATATTTGACATTTTCTTTATCAAAAAGCTGCACATCTTCCTTCATGACAACGGCAGTAGCCTGGTCCATTTTAATGCGATCTAGAATTTTGTTACTACCACTTTTATCAAAGACAACAAGCTCCGTGCTAGTCACGCTTGGCTCCAAATAAACCACATCATTCTTCGTAAAATGATGACTACCGCCTAGCCCTCTAGCCCAATCAGAAACCTGACGACCCAATCCAGCTCCTAAAGAAAGCATAATGACGATGGCCACGATTAATTTAACAGTTCTCATCATATTACCTCCTTACATGAACACAGGCTGGTTCAAGTCGCCATAGCGCACATAGCCTTCTTGTTTATTAAAACGAACTTTTTTCCATTGGCCAGCGTAGGCTAATTTGATGCCTTCCTTGCGAACATGGGTCTCTACATATTTGCTACCAACCTTGGCATTAATGGTATAGCGACCAT
>JAKSOJ010000189.1 GCA_024405645.1 Phascolarctobacterium sp.
TGGCAACCAACGCATTTTTTAGGCAGGAAGCTTACTTTGCCATCTTTTAGTTCAAGAGCTTGATGACCACCATCTTGGCAAGAAAGAACACAACGACCGCAGCCAATGCACTTTTTCCAGTTAAACATAGGGTATACAAATGTATCCCTATCTAATTCGCTTGCAGGAACAACGTTGTCTAAGGCTTTGCCAACCAATTGTTCCAGGCTTGTGTAGCCTTTTTCTTGCATATAGGTAGCGAGACCATCCTTCAAATCGTCGATGATACGGTAACCGTATTGCATGATTGCAGTGGTAATTTGCACGTTTTTGCAACCTAGCAAAATATATTCCAAAGCATCCTTCCAGGTCTCGATGCCACCAATGCCGCTCAATTCGACATTGGCTAAGTTTTTGTTACTTGCCATATCATAAATAAATTTTAGGGCAATAGGTTTTACTGCTTTGCCAGAATACCCAGATACTGAGCATTTTCCAGCTACGGAAGGATAGGAAACGAGAGTATCTTCATCGATGCCAATCAGACATTTTATGGTGTTTATTGCAGCAATCGCCTTGGCACCGCCATCCTTACCAGCAATTGCAGGAATTGTAATATCTTGAATGTTTGGAGTCATTTTAGGCATAACAGGAACCGTTGAATGAGCAACTACAATCTCTGTGAAATGCTTAACCAAGTCAGGGTTTTGGCCTACATCAGAGCCCATACCCTCTTCGGCCATTTGTGGGCAGCTATAGTTGCATTCAATCAAATCTGCACCTGCTTCTGAGGCCAGCTCAGCGAGTCTAGCCCACTCTTCATCCGTATTACCCATGATAGAAGCAATGATTACCTTAGTAGGAAATTCTTCTTTCAAGCGACGTAAAACAGCAAAGTTTTCTTCAGGAGTGTGGTCGGAAATCTGCTCAAGGTTTTTGAAGCCGACAAAGGGAGTTCCTTCTGGATTAACAGCACTAAAGCGAGGGGAAACCTCGTTGCATGCTTCCATGCCTATGGTTTTGAAAACGACGCCACCCCAACCCATACGCAGGGCTTTGCTGACCATTTCATAGTTAGAGCATACGCAGGATGAAGATAAAAAGAAGGGATTTTCACATTTTACGCCACAAAAACTTATCTCTAAAGATGGCTTTGCAGATTTATTTGGCTCAGGTAGAAGCTTGGCAACTTCTTTGATGCGAATAGGTTGGTCGTAATGGATGCACGCGTTTTCACATGCACCTTCACAGTTAACGCAGATAGATTTATCTAAAAAAGTTGCAGCATTCTTGGCATTGTCAAAATATACGGCACGTAGTGCTCCATCGGGTTTTTGATTATTCGGGCATGCAGTGGTACATTTTGCTTCTGCACAAAGCAGGCAACGCATAGCTTCGTCTTTTAGTAGCATAGAAATTACCTCCATTAAAATTTGAAATTCTTGATTTTCGTATTCTATAAGTACAAGCAAAGGCTTGCAAAAATTAATATTATTTTGATTAACATTAACACATCTTTGCGAGTTAAGCAACGATTTTTAGTGGTAAAAATTTTGTTAATTGAAAGATAAAAACATATTTTTGTCATTGTTTAACCATATTTTTGCTATATTTAGAAATTATAATATAAACAACAAAAGGGAACAGTACAGTTCCAATAAATAAAGGAAGAAGGTTTTACAATGACTATGAACATCAAAAATATTAAAAAGTATATGGTAACAGGTTTAGCAACTATTTGTATGGCTTTCACCTTTGCTGCTAGTTCTGAGGCTGCTCCACATCCTGATGTACATCAACCAGCACATTCTGTTTCTATGCATAATGACCATCGTCAGGCTATGACAGTTAAACATGAGAAGAATGACACTATTTTCTTTAGATATAGACTGCCTGCGCACCACAGAGAATGTCATAACCCTAAGCATAGCAAATGGGCTCAGCATTTCCACTGTGATAATCCGCATCATAGACATGCTGAAAGTCGTGATTTGTGTCGTTATGATCATTGCCATAACAAGCATCCTTTTAGACATTAAACAGAATGATTTACTGTAGTAAATGAATCATAAAAATTAAAAGGCCACTCTGTTGAGTGGTCTTTTTCTTTAATAGGGAATAGTATAAGTCTTATTTATAATTAAAAAAATAATAGGCGTTTGAAAAGCAGAAACTTGCAGGAAATATTTCTAAAATGGGACATAGTATTTATTGTTGTAATTGCTTGCAATATAAATTCATAGAACGTTTTTCAAAAAATGCTAGCAGAAGACTATCATAATTAGGTATAATAAAGACAGATAATTTTTTTAAAGGAGGCTTATTATGCCGTTTATAAATTTGAAAACTAATGTTGAAATTAAAGATAAAGCTAAAGTTATGAATGCTTTATGGGAATTGATTTCTATTATTCCTGGCAAGACCGTAGAAAGAACCATGGTTAGTGTTGAAGACAAGGTTGCTATGGGCTTTGCTGGTAGCCAAGAGCCTTGCGCGATGATTGAAACTCTCGTTAATCCTGAAACTAATATGGAGAACAATCCAGAATATTGTCTGGCTGTTATTAATAGAGTTAAGGAAGAATTGGATTTACCTGAAAAACGCATTTACGCAACTGTTGCTGCGGTAGATTGCTGGCGTTCTATTAAATAACTAAGTGCTCGCAAATTTTCTTGACGAAATCGTCATAAAAGTCTATGCTTATGAATATATACTTTAGATTCACGTAATTTGCGTGGATAGTAGTATTATAAGGAGGAAAGTATGAATAAGTTTATGAAATATGCGCTGATTGGCGCTGTAAGTGTATTTGCTTTGGCTGCAGTTGGTTGCGGCGGTGGCGGCGATAAGAAAGCTGCTGACAATAAACCTGTTATCGTTGGCGTTAACCCTGGTCCCCATGCTCAAATCATGGAAAACGTAAAGAAAATTGCTGAGAAAAAAGGCTTGAAAATTGAAATCAAAGAATTCAGCGATTTCGTTACTCCTAACTCTGCTTTGGCTGCAGGCGAAATCTGGGCTAACAGCTATCAACATGAACCCTTCCTGAAAGCTACCATTAAGAAAGAGCCTTCCTTCAAATTGGTAAAAGCTTTCAA
>JAKSOJ010000019.1 GCA_024405645.1 Phascolarctobacterium sp.
TGGACAACTCAGGTCTGTGGTTGAAAGTCGATGCCAGTTGCAGGCAAAACGATCCACGTAAGCAGTCAAATGGACTGTGAGCACGGTGCAGCTTAGAAGTAAGACCTGCCGCGAAAAGCGAGAGAGGTAGTAGTGGGGAGCGAGGAATGCTTAGGAGCGAACCTTCCAGCAGGCGAGTGTGGGGGCGAAAACCAGGTCAGCTGAGTTGTTTCATTATTGTCTTATTAGTTAATGTAATAAACAAAATATCATATTTCACTTTACCTATTGACGCTTTCATTATATAATATTTGTAATTATAGTTATTCGCAGAATTTATGTAGGAGGAAAAGAAATGAAAAAATATTTAGTATGCGCATTAGCTGCATTGACCATGACTTCTATGATGGTTGTTGGCTGTGGCGGTGGCGATAAAAAAGCTGCTGACAAACCTGCTGAAAAGGTTCTCCGTGTTGCAACTGAACCTTCCTTTGCACCTTTTGAATTCCAAAAGAAAGGTACTAACGAAATCACTGGTTTCGATATCGACCTTATTAAAGCCGTAGGCACTAAAGCTGGTTACAAAGTTCAAATCATGAACATGGGCTTTGATGCTTTGATTCCTGCTCTTGGCACTGGCAATATCGATGTTGCTGCTTCTGGTATGACTATTACCGACGAACGTAAAAAAGCAGTAAGCTTTACCGATCCGTACTACACCTCTGGTTTGATTGTTCTTGTCGACAAAAACAACACCACCATTAAGAGCATTAAAGATTTGGAAGGCAAAAGAATCGCATGCCAAATCGGTACCACTGGCGAAAAGAAATCTCGCAGCGTAAAAGGTGCTAAAGTAACCGCATTCAACACCAACGTTGAAGCTACTATGGAACTCAAAAACAAAGGCGTTGATGCTGTTATTAACGACGCTCCAGTAGTTGGTTATTTCCTGGCTCAAGGTGGCAATGAATATGCAAAGACTGTTGGCGAAGTTATGGAAGCTGAACAATACGGTTTTGCAGTTAAGAAAGACAGCAAACTCGTTGGCGAATTAAACAAAGCTATGGCTGAAGTTAAAAAATCTGGCGATTACGACAAAATTTACAAAACTTGGTTTGGCGAAGTTAAAAAATAATCATTCAATACTTTTTTGATTTATGCAACGGAGCATAGCAAGTGTTCTATGCTCCGTTTCGCTTTTTTACCCTAATTTTTCGAGTTTTTGATAAGGATAAACCTATGAGCATTAACTATGATATTATTGCCGAAAGCATTCCTCTTTTGATTGCGGGTGCTGGCATTACTATACAAATTACAGCTACAGCAGTATTCTTTGGCTTCCTGATTGGTTGCCTGGTTGGCATTGCTCGTTTGTGCAATATTAAGGCTCTGCGTATGTTGGCTGCAGTTTATGTCGATTTTATTCGCGGTACTCCGCTTTTGGTACAAATCTTTATTGCATATTTTGCTATGCCTGCAATTATCGGGCATCGTGTCGATCCCTTTGTAGCAGCAATCTGTGCTTGCTCCATTAACTCTGGCGCGTATATCGCAGAAATTTTTAGAGCAGGTATCCAATCCATCGATAAAGGCCAAATGGAGGCCGGTCGTAGCCTTGGTATGAGCTGGTCTCAAACTATGCGCTATGTTATTCTTCCGCAAGCGTTCAAACGCGTTATTCCTCCTCTTGGTAATGAATTCATTGCTATGTTGAAGGATTCTTCCTTGGTATCCGTTATCGGCTTTGAAGAGTTGACTCGTCGTGGTCAAATCATCATCGCACGTACCTATGCATCCTTGGAAATTTGGACCTGTGTAGCTTTTATGTACCTCATCATGGTACTTATTGTTTCTCGCTTTGTAGCTTACATGGAAAGGAGATATAAGACCGAATGAGTAAAGATATGATTAAGCTTACCAATCTGCATAAATATTTTGGTAAACTGGAAGTATTAAAAGGTATTGATCTCACCATCGCTGAAGGCGAGGTTTTAGTAATCATCGGACCTTCTGGCTGTGGCAAATCCACCATGCTTCGTTGCATTAACTACCTTGAAGAACCTACTGATGGTACTATCGAAATCGATGGTATGATTGTTAAAGGTGATGAGGGTATTAACGAATTGCGTAAAGAGGTTGGCATGGTATTCCAACGCTTTAACCTTTTCCCACATATGACTGTTATGGAAAACCTCACTTTAGCTCCTATCAACGTACGTGGCATTTCCAAAGCTGAAGCAGAAGAAACTGCTAAAAAGTATCTGACCACTGTTGGTATGCTGGAAAAAGCGAATGCGTATCCCGAACAATTATCCGGTGGTCAACAACAACGTGTTGCTATTGCTCGTGCGCTTTGCATGCGTCCAAAAGTTCTTTTGTTTGACGAACCAACTTCTGCTCTTGACCCAGAAATGGTTAAAGAAGTACTGGATGTTATGGTTGAACTTGCTGAAGAAGGCATGACCATGGCTTGTGTAACTCATGAAATGGGCTTTGCTCGTGAGGTTGCAGACCGTGTAATCTTCATTCACGATGGTAAGATTTTGGAACAAGGTACTCCTGAAGAAATCTTTGATCATCCGAAAGAAGCAAGAACCCAAGACTTTTTATCAAAGATTCTGTAAAACAATGTCGTTACGCTTTGTGGCGTAACGATTTGTTTTTGTATACATTATTATTTACGCAAAGTGTCTTTACATGTATTAATATTCGTAATATAATGATACAAACTTATAAATATTCATTGAAATGTTATGGAGGGAATATTATGAAAAAATTATTAGTATTTATCGTAGCTGCTATGACTCTCATGGCAATGTTGTTAACTGGTTGTGGTGGCGGAGAACAAAAAGCTGCTGAAAAAGTTTTGAAAGTTGGTACTGAACCTTCCTTCGCTCCCTTTGAATTCCAAAAAGAAGGCAGCAAGGAACTGACCGGCTTCGATATTGATCTTATTAAAGCTGTTTGCAAACAAGCTGGCTACAAGGCTGAAATTTCCAGCATGGGCTTCGATGCACTCATTCCTGCAATTATGTCTGGCAATCTGGATATTGCTGTTTCTGGTATGACTATTACCGAAGAACGTAAGAAAAAAGTTACTTTCTCCGATCCGTACTATACTTCTGGTCTTATTATCATGGTTAATAAGGACAACAATGAAATTAAGAGCATTAAAGATTTGGAAGGCAAGAGAATTGCTGTACAAATTGGCACTACTGGCGAAGCTAAAGGCCGCAGCGTAAAGAATGCTAAAGTTACTGCTTTCAACAACAATGTTGAAGCTGCTATGGAACTTAAAAACAAAGGCGTTGATGCTGTAATTAACGATGCTCCTGTTGCTGAATACTACCTGGCTACTGGTGGCAATGCAACCGCTAAGCTTGTTGGTGAAGTTATGGAAGCTGAAGAATATGGCTTTGCAGTAAAAAAAGACAGCAAGCTTGCTGGCGAATTAAACAAAGCTTTGAACACCCTGAAGAAAAACGGCGAATATGACAAGATTTACAAAACTTGGTTCGGCGAAAAGAAAAAATAATAATCTAAAAGCTTAATAAAAGTTATAGAAATGACAAACTTTTAGACTATAATGAGAGCCTAGAAAACTCTAGGCTCTCGTTTATTTTTGCCTTTTGTTTTTTGCTTTTTAATGCGATTTCTGTTATAATGTACAATTAGGTGTATAGTGTTTTACACCCAAAAAAATAAGGAGTTACCGTTATGCTCGAAGGACTTTTGAAAAAAATTTTTGGCGATCCCAACGAGAAAGAATTAAAACAAATTCGTGTTATCGTAGATAAGATCAATGGCTTTGAAAAATCTCTGGAAGCTTTGAGTTCTGGCAACTTGGCTGCTAAAACCAAAGAATTCCGCGTTCGTTTAGCTAAAGGAGAAACTTTAGACGATATTTTACCGGAAGCATTCGCTGTTGTACGCGAAGCTTCTCGTCGTGTTACTGGCATGCGTCACTTTGACGTGCAAATGATTGGTGGTATTGTTCTTCACCGTGGCAAGATTGCTGAAATGCGTACTGGTGAAGGTAAAACCTTGGTTGCAACTCTGCCAGTATATTTAAATGCTTTAACTGGCAAAGGTGTACATGTTGTAACCGTTAACGATTACTTGGCTACTCGTGACAGCCGTGACATGGGCCGTATTTACGAGGCTCTTGGTCTCACTGTTGGCCTTGTAACCCATGATATGAACTATGTGCAACGTAAGCAAGCTTATCGTTGTGACATTACCTATGGTACAAATAATGAATTCGGCTTTGACTATTTGCGTGATAATATGGTTACCACACTTGACGAAATGGTTCAACGCGAACTCAACTATTGTATCGTCGACGAAGTTGACTCCATCTTAATCGATGAAGCTCGTACTCCGCTCATTATCTCTGGCCCTGGCGAAAAATCTACTGAACTTTACGAAATCCTAGCACAAGTTGTTGCAAACATGGACGAGGGTGAAGACTATACTGTAGACGAAAAACAACGCCAAGTTGCTCCTACCGAAAAAGGTATTGCCAAAGCAGAAAAAATGCTTGGCATCTCCAACCTCTATGACAATGAACATGGCATGGACTTCTCTCACCAAATCATGTCTGCAATAAAGGCAAAAGCTTTGATGCATCGTGACCGTGACTATGTTGTTAAAGATGGCCAAGTAATAATCGTTGATGAATTTACTGGTCGTTTGATGTTTGGTCGTCGTTTCTCCGAAGGCTTGCATCAAGCTATCGAAGCAAAAGAAGGCGTTAAGGTTCAACGCGAAAGCCAAACTCTTGCAACCATCACCTTCCAAAACTACTTCCGTATGTACAAAAAGCTTGCTGGTATGACTGGTACTGCCAAGACCGAGGAAGCAGAATTTGAAAAGATTTATGGTCTTTCCGTTGTTGTAGTTCCTACCAACAGACCTATGATTCGTAAGGATGAACCGGACGTAATCTATAAATCTCGTATTGCTAAATATAAGGCTGCAGTTAACGAAATTTGCGAATGTAATGCTAAAGGTCAACCTGTTTTGGTTGGTACCACTTCTATCGCTCAATCCGAAGAACTGTCTGCAATGTTAAAACGTCGTGGCGTTCCTCATAATGTATTGAATGCAAAATACCATGAAAAAGAAGCAGAAATCATCGCTGATGCTGGTCAATTTGGTGCAGTAACCATTGCAACCAATATGGCTGGCCGTGGTACCGATATCGTGCTGGGCGAAGGTGTTCCTGAATTGGGCGGTCTCCATATTATTGGTACCGAACGTCATGAAAGCCGTCGTATCGATAACCAATTGCGTGGTCGTTGCGCTCGTCAAGGCGATCCTGGTTCCTCCAAATTCTTCCTGTCTTTGGAAGACGATTTAATGCGTCTCTTTGGTTCTGATAATATCTCTGGTATTATGGATAAATTGGGCATGGAGGATGATGAACCCATTACCCATAGCCTCGTTACTAAGTCCATAGAGAATGCTCAAAAGAAGGTTGAAGCTCGTAACTTCAGCATTCGTAAGCATGTCCTTGAATATGACGATGTAATGAATCAACAACGTGAGGTTATTTACGCAGAACGTAAACAAATCCTCAACCAAGAAGACCTTTCTGGTAAGATTCATGAGTTCATTGAAAAGGTTGTTCAACGTACTCTGGCAATGTATGCTCCTGCAGAGGTTTACTCTGAAGATTGGGATTTGTCTGCATTGATTAACTATGCTGAAGACTTCTTTGCTTATCACGGACAAATCGAAAAAGAATATATCCAAAACTTGTCTCGTGAAGAATTGGATGAATATTTGCATGCAGTTGCAAAGGCTAACTATGATATTCGTGAAGAAACCTTTGGCTCTGAAATTATGCGTGAACTTGAAAATCTGGTAATGCTTAAAGTTGTAGATAATCACTGGATGGAACATCTTGACGCTATGGACATGCTGCGTGAGGGCGTAGGTCTTCGTGCATATGGTCAAAAGGATCCGCTGGTAGAATATAAGTTCGAAGCATATGATATGTTCGAAGCTATGCTTGAAGAAATTCAAGATGACGTCGTTCGTTACATCTATCGTGTAAACGTAGTAACTGAACCTCAACATGAAATCGAAGAAGCCGAAGAAGTTCCTGAAATTGAAGCAAGTTCTGAAGAAGAAGGCGCTCCAGTTGTCATCAATGCTAGCGGCAACGATAAAAGAAGTTTTGATTTTTAATTAAACTCGTTTAGAAAGGTTGTATTCACTTTGTTAATTGAAGAATTCAGACCAGAAATCAACAATTTACAAGCTAAATTAGAAGAAATGCGTGGCTCCCTTGACATTGAAGTCAAGGAAGACCGCATTGCTGAATTAGAACATAAAATGGGCGATCCTACATTTTGGGATGACCCAGATAAAGCTCAAAAAATCGCTCAAGACGTTAATGCTCTTAAAGAAGAAGTAGATGGCTTCCATGGTTTAAGTGCAGATGTTGACGATTTAGAGGCTCTTTGGGAAATGGCAAGCGAAGAAGGGGACGAAGACCTCATTCCAGAGATGGAAGAACTCCTTGCTAAATCCAAAGAAACCTTGGAGCATTTAGAATTAGGCATGCTGCTTAGTGGCGAATATGATGCTAATAATGCCATCATTACTCTCCATGCTGGTGCAGGTGGTACCGAAGCACAAGACTGGACTAGCATGCTTTATCGTATGTTTACTCGTTTTGCAGAACAACAAGGCTTTACTATCGACGTGTTGGATTTCCTACCCGGTGATGAAGCAGGTGTTAAATCTGCAACTTTCCAAGTAAATGGTCATAATGCCTATGGCTTCTTAAAATCCGAAAAGGGCGTACATCGTCTGGTAAGAATTTCTCCCTTTGATGCTAACGCTCGTCGTCATACTTCCTTTGCGGCGGTGGACGTAATGCCTGAATTGGATGATACTGTTGAAGTTAATCTGAACATGGCTGATGTTCGTGTAGATACTTATCGTGCTTCTGGCGCCGGTGGACAACACGTTAACAAAACATCCTCTGCAGTTCGTATGACACATGAACCTACTGGTATCGTAGTTGCTTGCCAACAAGAACGTTCCCAAATTCAAAACCGCGAAAAATGCTTGCAAATGTTGCGTGCTAAATTGTGGGAATATGAAAAGGCAAAACAAGATGCTTTAGTTAGCGATATTGCTGGCGACTACCAAAACATCGAATGGGGTAGCCAAATTCGTTCCTATGTATTCCAACCCTATACCATGGTTAAAGACCATCGTACTAGCTGCGAAACTGGTAATATTGGGGCTGTAATGGATGGGGATTTGATGAAATTTGTGGAAGCGTATTTGCGTAGTCAGCAACGTAAGATTTAATAAAATGTCCATAGCGGGCTATCTGCGTTGTCAGCCCTCCTAGACGTACGCTTTTTCAGTACGCCGTCGTCGGGCTTCCTAGCATCTAACCCACTCTGAACATTTTGACGTGAAGCATAAACGTTTTGATGTAAATATCAAATTAATTTATAATTCATAAATTGCTTGCGATTTATTCTTTCGCTCAGCAATCCTTTGTGCCGTTTGCTTTGTGTATAACTTATAACCAAGAAAGGTGTTCCTTCATGAAAAGCCGTTATAATCCCATTTTACTAGTGGTTATCCTTATAGGTTTTGTAGTTGCGTTGATGCTCAATGTGACTCGCCACGAAATCGAACAAAAGAATAATACTGTTGAAATGGCAATGGAGTATGAAAATCTCTTGAGATTGGCTTCTCTAGAAGGTATTCCAGAAGAAAAGGTTCTTAAAGAATTTAAAGCTGCTGGAATTAATTCCCTCATGATTTTTGACACCACCTTGCGTCGTCTGAACTTTAAAGGCGATCTCATGGTGGCTACTGGGGAAGAACTCAGGGATAAAAAGGCAGGGGCTGTTTTTGCGAATGTTCCTGCGGATAAAATCGACAAGGATGCTGCCTTTATTTCCCCTGCAAAGGATGAAGCTATCTATAATGATGTAGTTGAAGATTTAAAACTTCGCTATGGTCAAGAACGTGTGGAGGAGGTATGCGCAAGCCCTCGTATTACTCGCGTTTTAGGTAGTACTGCTATTATTCCTGACGATAAATATGACGAGCCCTTGGGCGTGCTTCAAGCTCCTTTAGGACTGCCTATTCAAGATATGAAAAAGGTTAGCTCCATGGGCTTCAATATTATTGTTCGTCCTCAAAACTATATTAATCCTACCAAAGAAAAAATCGATGCGGTATTTGCTCGTATCGAAAAAAGTGGTGTAAAGGTTCATGCTTTCATGCCTTGCGGCAAGGAATCCTTGGGTTATCCTAGTCAAATCGATTACCTAGGAAAAAAACTTAATGAAAAGAAAATGACCGTGGTTGGTCTTGAGCATTATACTCAACTGCAATTTGCTAAAATTGATGGCTCTATTCCATTGATGGAAGCTGTTAATTATAAAGTTGCTCGTTCCTATGTTATTGATGGCTTGGAACAAAAGAAAATTCCTGTTGCCACCGCTCTCCATCGCTGGGCGCTTACAGATGAAGAACGCAACATTCGCGTTAATTATATTCGTCCCTTCTATATGCCCGTGGATGGAAAGCCTTTAATGGAAACCAATCTTCAATACGTGCGCGACATTGTTAAAAATGTTAAAGCTCGTGGCTATGAGATTGGTGAGGCTGGTGTATTCTCTTCTGCTGAAGATTATGCTCCGTATTTCCCTGCTAAAATTAAATTCATACCTCTTGCTTTGGCAATCGTTGCGGGTGGTGTGCTTTATCTGTCTCTTATTCTTAACCTTTCCAAAAAGGTGGAAATTGGACTTTGGGCAGTGCTTGGTTTAGGTGCTTGTGCACTTCTAATGCTTGGTCGTGGATTATTTACACGTCAACTTTTGGCATTGGGTGCTGCTTCTATCTTCCCAGTTCTTTCCATGAATTTCATCTTTGATATTTGGGATAAGAATAAGACCAGTGATAATTCTTGCATTAAAATTATTTTTAATGGACTGTGGCAATTAGCTTTTGCTATTGCACTTTCTCTTGTTGGTGCGGCATTCCTGTCAGGTATTTTAACCGATAGCCGTTTCCTTCTTGAAATCGACATTTATCGTGGCGTTAAGTTGACCTTTATGTTGCCTGTAATCCTGACAGCAATTCTTTTTGTTAAACGTTATGACTTGTTGGAGGTTAAGGATGGCAATTTAGGCTTACTTGCTAGTCGTTTAAATAATGTTTTGGACACTCGTTTGACCTATAAGCATGTGGCTGCACTTTTGGTGTTCCTCATTATTGCTTTCTATTTTGTAGGTCGCAGTGGACATACTGGCGGCGTACCAGTACCTGCAATTGAGCTCAAGATGAGAGCTTTCCTGGAACAGGTAATGTATGCTCGTCCTCGTGAAAAGGAATTCATGGTTGGCCATCCCATGTTCTTCATGGCTGTTATGGCTGCTTATAAATGTGCTCCTAAACTTTTGCAATTTGTCCTGGTTTGCGCGGCTGTAATTGGCCAAGGAAGCTTAGTACAAACCTTCTGTCATATGCGTACACCTGTTATTATGAGCTTTGTACGTGCACTTGACGGTTATGTTGTTGGCATAATTTTCGGCATTGTAGGTGTCATTGTTATGTCCATGTTCTTGCCCCTTATTGGCAAGCTTAAAAGGAGATATCTCGACTAATGAGTAAAATCGTAATTTCCGGTTACTATGGCTTTGCCAATGCCGGAGACGAAGCGATGCTTACTGCCATCATCAAGCTTTTGCGTAGTAAAGAAAAGGATGTTGAATTAACCGTAATATCTGGTAATCCTGACGAAACTAGTAAAAAGCATAATGTTGACAGCATTCATCGTTTTGCGTTTTTTGATATAATTTCTGCAATTAAAAATTGTGATTTGCTCCTTTCTGGTGGTGGCAGTCTTTTGCAAGATGTAACTAGTAAGAGAAGCCTCTTGTACTATCTGTTCATCATCTATCTAGGTAGCTTTTTCAGTTCTAAGGTAATGCTTTTCGCACAAGGAATTGGACCAATTCATTCCATGTTAATGCGCAAATTAACTAAGTATGTGTGCTCCAAAGCAGATTTGATTACCGTGCGCGATAAGGACTCCCTGTACGAGATTAAACGTATAGGCATTCCATCTTCCAAGGTAGAGCTTACTGCTGATGCAGTTCTGACACTTCCTCGCGAAGAGATGGACAATGGCAAGGAGCTGCTGATTAAGAATGGCGTTCCTACTGATAAAATGCTTATCGCTATCGCAGTCCGTAATTGGAAGGATGACGACGCATACCTTGTAGAATTGGCTAAAGCTGCTGACGTATTAGCAGGAGCTCAAAATGCTCATATCGTATTGCTACCCCTGCAATACCCTGTCGATATGGCTGCTTGTGAACGCGTGGCTGATCTGATGGCTGACAAATCACTGGCAACAGTTCTCGACATTAATTGCAGTACTGAAGAATATTTGAGTATAATGGGCAATTTTGACTTGCTCATTGGTATGCGACTTCATGCACTAATTTTTGCTGCAGTTATGGGAGTACCCTTTGTAGCAGTATCCTACGATCCCAAAATCGACGGCTTCGTCAAGGATGTGGAAGGAGTTAGTGCAGGTAAGGTTTCCAATTTGGAAGCCAAAGAAATTGTTTTTGCCTGTCACAATGCTATGAAAATTAAGCACGGAGATTGTTTGACCAAGCTTCGTAAACTTTCTGCTTCTAATGCAACTAAAGCATTTTCTTTGTTAGAGTGAGGTACTGACAGTGTTATTAATGGAAAACATTAGCAAGGTTTATCCTGGTGGATCCGTAGCCTTGCAAGACGTTAATGTACATATCGAACCTGGTGAATTTGTGTTCCTTGTTGGACCGAGTGGAGCCGGTAAATCTACATTTATCAAATTATTGTTTAGAGAAGTATTACCCACCGAAGGCAATATTTATGTGGATGGCATAGATCTTTTGAACTTGAAGCATGACGAGATTCCTTATATGCGTCGTAAATTAGGCATTATTTTCCAAGATTATCGTCTGCTTCCTGACCGTACTGTTTACGAAAATGTAGCTTTTGCTATGGAGGTTATTGAAACTCCTCGTCGTAAAATAAAACGTACTGTTCTTAATGTTTTGGAATTGGTTGGCCTGCGTAGTCGTGCCAATGCCTATCCCAACGAATTATCCGGTGGTGAGCAACAAAGAATTGCGATTGCTCGTGCCATCGTGAATAATCCTCGTCTAGTAATTGCTGACGAACCAACTGGTAACCTTGACCCGGAAACTAGCTGGGAAATCATGCAAATCTTTAAAGAAATCAACGAAACTGGTACAACCATTGTCATGGCAACCCATGATAAGGATATTGTAGATGCTATGGGCAAACGCGTAATTGCTATCGAACATGGCAATATTGTGCGTGATGAAGTAAACGGGGTATATGGTTATGAGATTTAGTACGAAAGAATATTTTGTGCGTGAAACTTATAAATCTGTACGTCGCAATGGTTTTATGAGCGTAGCTTCTGTGTCTACCGTTGCAGTTGCACTCTTAGTTTTAGGCATGTTTTTACTGCTTTTCTTAAACACTAACAACATGGCTAAATACTTGGAAAGCCAAGTGCAGATTTCCGTTTACATGCAAGACTCTGCAAATTATGAGGATCTTAACAAAACTAGAGCAACTTTAACAAAGATTCCTGGTGTTGTTAAGGTAACCTTTGTCGATAAACAACAAGCTTTAAAACGTTTTGAAGAACGTTTAGGGGACCAAAAACAACTTTTGAATAGCTTGGGTAAGGACAATCCCTTCCCTAATTCCTTTGATGTACAGGTTGATAAACCCGAACGCATTAAAGAAGTAACTCCTCAAATTCAAAAAATTCCTAAGATTGAAACTGCTAAATTTGGTCAGGAAATTTTAGAAAATCTTTTCCAATTAACGCGTATTTTACGCTTTGGCGGTATCGTTCTAGTTCTGTTCTTAGCAATGGCAACATTGTTTATTATCTCTAACACCATACGCTTAACGGTTTTTGCAAGGCGTAAAGAAGTAAGCATCATGAAATATGTTGGTGCTACAGACTCCTTCATTCGCTGGCCCTTCCTGTTGGAGGGCATGAGCTTGGGCTTTATCGGAGCAATTCTTGCTTCGGTTATCCTTGCCATCATCTATACTAGTATGGTAGACCGTATTCATAGCACTTTGGCGTTCATGCCTATTTTAAGTCCTTCTCCCTTGCTTTGGTGGGTAACTTTTGGACTTTTAGTGGCAGGTACTGCAATTGGTGCTCTGGGCTCTTTCATCTCTCTTCGCAAATTCTTGCGCGTTTAATGGAGGCGACAAGTAT
>JAKSOJ010000190.1 GCA_024405645.1 Phascolarctobacterium sp.
TTAGCATACATTTCATGGTCTTCCTTCATCATCTTGTCCGCATCTGCACCAACGATACCGGTAGGATCGATACCTTGTTTCTTGAAGTAATCTTTGAATTCCTTAGAAGCGGTAGCTTTCTTAGCAGCTGCACAGAGGATATCCATCTTTTCTTTCGGAGTATCTTTCGGAGCAACGAGAGCAGCCCATGCGCGAACGGTCATGTTGTGGCCTAATTCTTTGAAAGTAGGAACATCCGGATAGATTTCGCTACGAGTATCAGCCATTACAGCCAAAATTTTCAGGTTGCCAGCGTCAACTTGAGATTTGAATACGGAAGGATCAGCGATAGTTGCATCGATATGTTTGCCAGCTAATGCAGCAGCAATGTCAGCAGTTCCTTTCGGATAAGGAATGTGTTTGAATTTTACGCCATATTCTTCTTCAAAACGCATGGAAGCGATATGCCAAATAGCGCCTACGCCAGAGTTACCCATTTGGATTTTGCCTTCGTTAGCTTTGCAATGTTTAACGAATTCGTCAACAGAATTGTAAGGAGCTGCTTTCGGAACAATCAAAGCTGCAGGAGCTGCGATAGGAGCGCAAATTGCTTTGTAATCAGCAAAGGTGTTTTTAATTTTATTTTGATGAGGGAACATAGCCAATTCAACGGTTACCATGCCAAGGGTATGGCCGTCAGCTTTAGCTTTTGCAGTTTCAACCATGCCAGTGATACCGCCGCCATCAGGTTTGTTAACAGCAACAAATTTGGAGCCTTTGAGTTCTTTTTCCATGAATTGGATAAGGCCACGAGCAGAGGTATCGGTACCGCCGCCAGGAGCTTTAGGGATAATAACAGTAATGTCACCATCTGCAGGATAAGCAGCTTTCTTTTCGCCGCCACCGCAACCGGTCAAGAGCATAGCTACAGACAACATTGCAGCTGCGCCAATTGCATATAATTTTTTCATTTTTTCCACTCTCCTTAATATATAAATATTAAAATGATAAACAAAGTTAGTATATAACTAGTATTGAAATGCACACTAAGCATTTTGGTTAATTACAAGTTCTATATATGCGATGTTTTGTCGTTTATAGGTATAGGTTATATGAAGTTTCTCGCCTTTGCTAACGATCGCAGGATAAGAGAACTCACTTGCTTCCGTTTCAAAATCCATAAGTTTGGTCCACTTAAATCCATCATCGGATTGGAACAAAGATATGGGAGACCTTACGCCCCAGTTTGCAGCAACTGGATTGCAGACCAAGTACAGCTTGCCGTCACAGCCAATGGCTAAATCTAACCCGCTGTTATTGTTAGGCAAAGCCAATGCATAGGCATCGGTCCAGGTTTCGCCCTCGTCCTTACTATCTGCTCTATAAACATAGCCCTCGCTTGAACGAAGAAGCATGTGCACACCCTGTTCATCCTCCCACAAGCTAGGTTGAATTACTCCCCTACCGTAGAACGACTGCGCACTTACAGCAATATTGCTTTCCGCAGTTTTTTCTCCAGCCTTATACGTAAGACCTTGAATGCAAATATCTGCAGATTTATGCCAAGTATAGCCATCATCGTCGGAGATATCTGCGAAAGCCTTCCAAATGCCATGTTCAGTACTACCACCAGCAAGAACGCGACCAGAACGCAATTTATACAACTTGTTGCGAACGGGTCCCCTGCCACCAGATTCATCTCCAGCAACAAGCTCTCTCGCCTCGCTCCAGGACTCACCTTGGTCCGAGGATTCTCTCACATAGGTCTTCCAGGAAGCAATATGCTCGCCTTCTTTATAAAATAGCAGGATTTTGCCATCTGCTCTTTTGTATAGCACAGGGTTCCAGTTTGCTTCCGCGCCAGACGCTAAAAGCACTGGTTCACGCCACACTCCATGCTCTTTTTTAGTATAATATATGCCTACATCCGCCTTCCCCTCGTGAGTTCCACCAAACCAAGCACAGAGCACATCTGCATTATCTAGAGGCAATACTGTGGATGCATGGCAGAAATCCGTAGGCAACGAATGCATAATCAATTCCTTCAGCATATTAATCACCTGTTTAATTTTACCATAAAGTTGCACTCTTTGGGTATGTTTTTTTATTTTTCCACCAAAACACTGTAATCTTTTCCATCTGTTAATACAGTAAGGTTACCATTATCCATGGTATTGTAAACTTTTACCCCTTGAGCCTGCCAAGCTTTTACAACCTTTGGATTGGGATGATGAGTTTTTTCCGGCTCCCCGCAGCTTATCAATGCATATTTAGGTTTAGTTGCCAAAATAAGCTTCCATGATGATGATGTTTTACTTCCGTGATGAGGCACCTTAACAATATCCACTTTAAGCTTATCCCCATAGGTATTAACAAGGACATCTTCTGCAGGAGCTTCGATATCACCAGTAAACAGCATGGAAAAATCGCCAAAGGTCATCTTCATTACCAAAGACTTGTTATTAATCTCTTTTTCTTCAAACTTTGGTAGAAAGTTTCCTGGAGAAAGCACCTCAAAATGCATACCATCTAATTTGAAAGTGTCCCCTGCCTTCAGAACCTTATTTTTGTAGTTACCTTGAGAAAGGAGCTCATTCATTTTTATACTAGCCTTATAAGTCGGGTTGACAACGCCAGTATCCCAAATGCGATGAATACTATATTTACCTGCAGACCATTTTGCATTTCCCATATGGTCCCTGTGATGATGGGTAATTATCATAGTATCAACATCTTTGACACCAAGCTTTTCCATATTAGCTGCATATAAGGCACGGCTAGAATCCTGCCCTGCATCTATAAGATAGTTCTTCTTATTCGTTTGCAGTAAAATGGCATCCCCATGGTCAACATTCATTAGGGTAATTTTAATCTTACCTTCAGGAACTTTGTTATTAGCAACTGCTATATTGGTAGTAGCTACAGGTTTGTTTTCGGTCTTAGGTTTTGCAGGATCATTAGCACATGCACCGAAAACCAGGGATACTGCCAGCAATATTAAAATTCTAGAAATTGTTTTATTTTTCATAATTACATTCTCTTCTTAAATCGTCATTATCAAATTCAAAAAAC
>JAKSOJ010000191.1 GCA_024405645.1 Phascolarctobacterium sp.
GGTCAGAAGCTCTTGCGCATAGGTCGGAGATACAGTGGTAACAGCATCTGCCAAAACGATTGCACCCTTCAGCAGGTTTACGCAACCATCATGTTCGTATTGACCATAATCAACACAGGTTCCTGCAATACCGATAATATCGTCCTTGTCACCAAGACCAGTTTTGCCTTGATATTCAATATTATGAATAGTCAATACAGTTTTGATATTACGCAAGGATTCGTCTTCATAGGCATCCATTTTTAAATAGCCAGGAATCAAAGAGCATTGCCAATCGTTAAAATTAATAACATCGGGCAATTCATCCAGGTTTTTCAACATGGAAACACAAGCACGGCTAAAGAAAGCAAAGCGTTCAATATCATCAGGCTCGCCATAAAAATCGTTACGACCAAAATAGTATTCATTGTCGATGAAGTAATAGGTTACGTCATCTTTAACCATTTTGAAAAGACCGCAATATGCATGACGCCAGGATAATTTGATGTATTCATGACCTAGGTATTCAAATTGACCACCAAACTTATCATGAACAGCTTTATAATAAGGAAGCATAACCGAAACCTTTGCACCTGCTTTAGCAAGAGCATTCGGCAGAGAACCAGCTACATCGGCCAGACCACCGGTCTTGCAAAAGGGTACAACTTCGGATGCAACATAAAGAATATTCATAGGAAAAGGACCTCCGGAAGATTTTTATACAGTGCTGTCTTTAGAAACAACAATAGGATAGCTTGCAGAACCAAGGATGGTTTGACCTGCAGATACTTTAACATTCTTATCTGCGATGATGTACTTCATTTCTACACCTTCACCAATAACGGAACCTTTGAAGAGAACGCAGTTGGAAATCTTTGCGCCCTTGCCAACCTTAACGCCTGCAAAAACGATGGAGTTTTCAACAGAGCCTTCGATTACGCAACCATCAGCGATTAAGCTATTGCGCATGGAACCACCAGGAAGGATAAAAGTAGAACTGAGACCTGCAGATTTAGCAGAGATTTGTCTTTCTTCGCAGAACAGGTCATTGCGAATTTCAGGATCAAGAAGTTGCATGCTGCGTTCATAGTATTCTTTGACGCTACGAATTTGAGCTGCATAACCATCCCAAATGAAAGTGCGAATATTTAAGGAATCCTTGTTCGCTTGGAGAACGTCATGTTCCAGGCTATAGCGGTCATGAGCAATGCAATCTTCTACGAATTTAATTAAAAGCTTGGTGCTCATTACATAAACCTCAAGGCCTCTACGTCCTCTCGGAGTATGAATGTTAACGAGAATATCTTTTACCTTGCCATCTGCATCGGTTTCAAAATAGGTACCATTGTCAACGTAGAAGCTATCGTTACCACATACGCAGGTTACATCAGCACCAGTTTCGATATGTTTGTCGAGGATTTTCTTCAAAGGAAGGTTGGAAACAAGATCGCCTTCCATAATAACTACATAGTCTTGGCGAATCTCACGCAGATAAGTTTCGATACCTGCAAGAGCATCCATTTTGCCACGGAAAGTTCCGTTATGCTTTTCGGTAAGAGTGAACGGAGGAAGAATTTTCAGACCGCCACGAATACGAGCCATATCCCATGGCTTACCATTTCCCAGGTGGTCAATAAGGCTTTGATATTTACCTTGTACCAATACACCTACATCGGTGCATCCAGCATCTTGTAAATTAGAAAGAGCGAAATCAATTGCTCTATAACGGCCGCCGAAAGGAACTGAGGCTGAAGTACGAACAGAAACCAGTTCTTTTAAATTAGGTCTGGTTTGATATGCAAATACGAGTCCATGCAAACCAATCATCTTACTACCTCCTTGCCATTGGCATCAAGCATTCTATTAGCTTTGATAATGCGTCCAGCTTCAACATTGCAATCAGGACCAAGAACAGTCAAGCCCCAACCTTCAGCAGTTTCTTCAGGCTTAGCACCAACGACTGCATTCTTGCCAATTACACAATCTTCGCCGATAATTGCATAGCTTACCTTTGCGCCACGGGAGATAGTAACACCAGGGAGAATTACGGAGTGATCAACTTCAGCACCGGGTTCGATGGTAACATGTTGGCTCAATACGGAGTTTTTAACCTTGCCATCGATTACGCTACCACGGTTAAATGCGGAATTGGTTACGTCGGAATTGGGTCCCAGGAATGCTGCGGGAGCTGCAACAGTTTGAGCGTAAATAGGCCAAGTATCATCAATAAGATTCAAGCCAGAATTCTTATCGAACATGTCCATATTAGCATCCCAAAGGGATTCCAGAGTACCTACGTCCTTCCAATAGCCATTGAAACGATATGCTTGCATTTTTTCGCCAGCGTTCAGCATTGCAGGAATTACGTTTTTACCAAAGTCATTTTCAGAATTAGGATCAGCTTCATCAGCTGCAAGATATGCTTTTAATTTGCTCCAGGTGAATACATAAATACCCATGGAAGCAAGATTGCTCTTGGGTTCTTTTGGTTTTTCAGCAAATTCAGTAATCTTCATTTCGGAATCTACTGCCATGATGCCAAAGCGGGATGCTTCTGCCCAAGGAACTTCACGAACAGCGATAGTGCAGTCAGCACCATTTTTCTTATGGTCTTCAATCATAGCTGCATAGTCCATTTTATAGATATGGTCGCCAGAAAGAATTACTACATATTCAGGATCATACAAATCGATGAATCTACCATTTTGGTAAATTGCGTTAGCAGTACCTTTATACCAGGAACCACCATCTTCAGCCATATACGGAGGAAGAATGTGTACGCCACCGTTAGCACTGTCAAGATCCCATGCTTGACCGGAACCAATGTAGAAGTTGAGCTCCATGGGACGATATTGAGTCAGTACACCAACGGTATCGATACCAGAGTTTGTGCAGTTAGAAAGAGGGAAATCGATAATACGATATTTGCCTCCAAAAGGAACAGCCGGTTTTGCAACCTTTCCTGTTAACACGTAAAGACGACTACCTTGGCCACCAGCCAAAAGCATAGCCACACTTTCTTTCTTCATCTTTTCACTCCC
>JAKSOJ010000192.1 GCA_024405645.1 Phascolarctobacterium sp.
ATTTTAGCTGCATAAGCAGCTGCACCTTCCATGGGGTGACGCATAACAATTGCATCAAAGTTCATGGATTGAAGGGTAAGAATGGTGTCGCGCAAGCATTCGCCTTTTGCAACGGAAGAGCTAGAAGTAGTAATATTAACTACATCTGCGCCCAAATATTTACCAGCAAGTTCGAAGGAAGTACGAGTACGGGTACTGTTTTCATAGAACAGAGTTACGATTGCTTTACCACGGAGAGAAGGAACCTTTTTAATATCTCTCTTCATGATTTTCTTCATCTCAGCAGCAGTTTTCAAGACTAGTTCAATCTCGTCAACGCTGAGACTTGCGATGTCAAGTATATCCTTGCCACCCAAGGATACGTTTGCTTTGGTCATTAGCATTACCTCCCTATCACAAATGCATAAAATGCTTTAACATATACAAAATTATAACAAAAAAGACCTTCTACATCCCATAAGATGCAAGAAGGCCTGTCATATCGGCATGGCTACCTTGTAGTCTCACGGGACCACTTTTAAAGGTATGATTTTACTCTATTAATTGTACTACTCTAAAAACCTTAAGTCAAATTTTTGAAGGGCTTTTTTATGTATACATTAGGGAAAAAGTATTTAAGAAATTTATAGAAGCCATATGAAATTTCTGTCAATTTGTAGTATAATTGTATGGCAATTATGAAATCTGTGTTGTTTTAAGGAATACTAAATGCGTAATCAAATCATCGACAATATTCGTGGACTCTGCATGCTAGGAGTTATCGCTATTCACATTGGAGCTTCCGCGAGTCAGACCAACAACTTCACATTGTACATGTTCCTGGAAATACTCTCTCGGTACAGCATACCAACCTTCTTTTTTATTTCTGGTTACGGTTTGTTTGTCACGGATAAGACTTTTCTTACAGGTGGAGAACTAGATTACAAGAGCTATATTTTAAAGAGGCTCAAGGGCGCAGGTCTTCCCTACGTAGCCTGGTCCATTTTATACCTAGCCTATTTTGACTCCTACCTTCCCCCCGGTTATATTTCCTGGGGCAAAAGAGACTTGGCCTTTGTTCTGTGGTTCGGAACCTGTTGCTACCATTTATATTTTATGGTAATTCTTCTTTGGTTCTACGCCCTCTACCCAGTTTGGCGTAAGCTTTTAAAATGCATGCAAGATATGGGTTGGGGCAAAGCCTTTGCTCTGCTTTTTGCCTTCCAGCTAGCCTTTAACTATGTGAGCATTAATATGGCTCCAACAGGGTTGAACACATGGCCCGAATTCATGCGCAACATGTACAACTTCCGCTTGAACTACATGCCACTCCACTATATTTTCGTATTCATGCTAGGTGGTTTTTTTGCAATCCATTGGGAAGAATGCAAGACTTGGCTCAAAGAGCATTTTAACTTGAGTCTTGCGTGTTTCATTCTAGCAATCGTACTAGACGTAGGCATGTGTTGGTATTACAAGACTAGCAAAGGCTACAGCCTTGAAGCTCTTGCTAATACGTTCCACCAGCTCAGCGTAGCAGGACTCATTTACACGATTGCAACCATAATTTTCTTCTGCGCGGGTCTCATTAAGATAGAAGAAAATGTGGTTTTGTCAAACGCATCTAAACTGACAAACAACTTCATCATCTCCTTGAGTAGCTATGCAACCTTGATGTATTACTGCCATCCGCTCATTCTTGACCGTATGGAGCTTTACTCAAAATGGTATGGAATAGTCCCCACATCCAAAAGGATTATTCTGGCATACTTCTTATTGGTATTAGCCTCCTTTGTCCTCTCCTTCATCCTCAAGAAAATCTTCAAAAGCTGTAAACCATTAAGTATTCTTTTTACAGGCAAATAAATTTACCCTCCTAGATTTCTCTAGGAGGGTTTTGTTATTCAGTTATTATTTATAGCCATCACACCAATGTTTTTGTGTTCTAGGCGCATTATGCAAGCCTGCGTCATGCAAGGAGCAAGCACCATAACACCAGTGAGGTCCATGAACCTTGGTTCTTCCAGTTTGTGTAGTACTAGGTTTGGTAGTACCGGGTTTAGGGTTCTTCCAATCGGGTTTTGGTTTTTTCCAGTCTGGTTTTGGTTTCTTGTTTTCGTTCTTTTTAGGCAAGCTAATCCCGGGCTTTTTAGTATTTTGAGGGCCACGCACTACTGGACGAGGTTTCTTTTGTTTGTGTTTACGAATTTCTGAAGGATTCTTTTTTATTCCAGGTTTTTGAACAGTGGGTTTATCTACTGGTTTAGGAGCGGGATTGTTTGTCGGCTTATTTACTTGAACAGGGAAATTACTATTGTCATTCACAACAGCAACAGCATAATCAATTTTTGTAGTGCTTTGTTCAAGTGCATTGGACGCACTAACTGATGGTAACAATATAGTGCTTGCAAATGCCAAAGATAAAAAAGTTGCCAAAATCTGCTTTTTCATAATAAACACCTCTTTCTTAATCAAAATCCTTTACCAGAACTTGTTATACATTCTGTTTTGTTATTAAAAATCCATTTTGTATCATGCGTTTTAAAAGCAAGAAGCAAAACCTTGAAATCCTCTTCACCATCTAAAACAGCATGCAAATCTTCCATGCTAATGTAATTCTTGTCCCCTATAAGCTTATTTCCTAAGGCATCAACTAAAGTATAGAGAACCTGGAAGAATTTGCTAATATCCTGCTTCACCTTATCCTTGGACGAATCAAGTCTTTTGGCAATTTCATGATGGGTATGGTTATTTAGATGAAGCATAACTATTTCATAGCTAGGATCAACATGCAGGGCAGCAAATATTTTGCGTGTAAATTCAATGAGGTCTGCGCTTAAAATTTCACGCAAATTTTCTGCACTGATGTTTTCATTCTCCGCAAAAAGCTCCTCAAGTGTCGCAGTTTCAATCGCACTAAGGTCTCCAAGCTTCTTTGCCTTAAGTTTATGCAGCTTGTTAATGGTAGATTTCTTTATACCTAGCTTTACAAGAATGTCTATATTCAGATTTTCAATTTCTTTATTAATTACA
>JAKSOJ010000193.1 GCA_024405645.1 Phascolarctobacterium sp.
GACTTAGGATCTAGCGCCTTTCGGCGTGCAGGTTCGATTCCTGTCGCTCGCACCACATATAAAATCTAAACCTTCACTAATAGTGGAGGTTTTATTTTTTATACTTCTTGGTTGTTAAGATGTTTACATTTTTTACGCGAAAATTTTCATGAAAAATAGAAATCTGAAAATTTTAAAAAAGTTTCTTGACGAAACATTAATTAATCGGCATAATGTTGCTTAAATTTATAAGCAAAGGCTGAGAAGGGAAGGGCCTTGGAGATATCGGTAAGAGAGACGACATTTTGGTGCAAGTCGTTACGAGAAGTCCAAGAGCTGTAGTCCTGGAGCTGTGATTCTGAAATAATAGTAGGAATTAACGCAAGCACTGCGTTAGGTGCGGAGCATATGCCTCCATAAAATGAAGTAAAAATAAGGGTGGTACCGCGATATTTAGTCGCCCCTGTCTGCAAGTCAGATGGGGGCGTAATTATTTGTATAGAAGGAGAAACATAATGGAACAAATTATCTCAATAGTAGTACAGAACCAACCTGGCGTATTGATGCGTGTAGCTGGTTTATTCTCTCGTCGTGGTTACAATATCGATAGCTTGGCTGTAGGTACAACCCAAACTCCTGAATTATCTCGTATGACCGTTACAATGGAAGCAGATGAACCTACAATTATCCAAGTAGTAAAACAAATTGCTAAACTTCCCGAAGTTGAAAGAGTAAAAGTTCTTCCTCCCTCCTCCAGTGCTAAACGTAGTATGGCAATGGTTAAGGTTCACGCTGGAGAAAAGCGTATCGAAGTTCTGCGTCTTTCTGAAGTTTTCCGTGCACATGCAGTTGACGTAACTGGCGAATCCTTGATTTTCTTGATTACTGGTGACGATAATAAGCTGAACGCTTTCGTAAATGTAATGAAACCCTATGGTATTAGCGAAATGGTACAAACTGGTGTCGTTGCGCTTGAAAGAGGCGACGAACATTTGGGTGTTGACGAATCTCGCTATGAATGGCCTACTCTTGAAGAGAACAAAGCCATTTAATTTACGGAAGGATGTGAGCTTATGAAATTAACTGGCGCAGAGATTATGGTAAAATGCCTTGCTGAAGAAGGCGTAAATACAATATTTGGTTATCCTGGCGGAGCGATTCTGCCTTTCTACGATGCAATTCGTGAATCTGGTACTATTCAACATATTTTGACAGCCCACGAACAAGGTGCTGCCCATGCAGCTGATGGCTATGCTAGAGCAACTGGTAAAATCGGCGTATGTGTTGCAACCTCTGGCCCGGGCGCAACTAACTTAGTTACTGGTCTTGCAACAGCATTCTTGGATTCTATTCCCGTTATCGCTTTTACTGGACAAGTAAATCGTGGCTTGATTGGCCATGATGCATTCCAAGAGGTTGACATTACAAGTATTACCATGCCTATTACCAAGCATAATTTCTTGGTAAAGGATCCCGAAAATTTAGCGCAAACAATTCGCTTGGCAATTCAAATTGCTAAAACTGGTCGTCCTGGTCCTGTACTTATCGACGTACCTCGTGATGTTCAAACTGCTGTTGTTGAATATACCGTTGATAAGCTTAGACCTGTTCGCGAAGTAATGCCTGACCAAAAGCTGGTTGATAAGGCTTGCGAAGTAATTAATAATGCAAAACGCCCTGTTATGATTGTTGGTGGTGGTGTTATTAATGCTAATGGCGAATATGATGCTATGCATTTGTGTGAAAAATTGCATATTCCTGTAGTAAGCACACTTATGGGTATTGGTGCAATTTCTGCATATCGTTCTTTGTTCTTGGGCTTGACTGGTTTACATGGTCATGCTAAAGCAAACAACGCTGTTAGAGAGGCCGATGTAATTCTTGCAGTTGGTACTCGCTTTAACGACCGCGTAACTGGTGACGCTAAGAATTATACCGAAGGCAAGCATATCATTCATCTTGATATTGACCCTGCCGAAGTTGATAAAAACGTAAGTACCGGTCTTGGCATTAATGGTAATATGAATATTACCCTGAACCTTTTGGAAAAAGGAACTACGGCTCATAATTTAGACGAGTGGTGGGATTTGATTAAGACTTGGCCCTCTAATGATGAGGACTGCGGCAGTGCAGAAGCTCCTGCTTTCTTTAAAGCATTGAATCCTGTAATCAAGGACAAAGACTATATTATCACTACTGACGTTGGTCAACATCAAATGTGGGCTGCACAAAACTTGCGCATTCAATTTGCTCGTCAATTCCTGTCCAGTGGTGGTTTAGGAACCATGGGCTTTGGCCTTCCTGCTGCTATGGGTGCAAAATTAGCACGTCCAGAAGCTAAAGTTATGAGCATTTCCGGTGACGGTGGTTTCAAAATGACTGGCTCCGAACTCTTTACTTTGGCTCAATACAATATTCCTGTTATTGCTATCGTAATTAACAACACTGGTCTTGGCATGATTCGTCAATTGCAAACTGTATTCTTTAAAGAACGTTTCATTGCTTGCGAACTGCCTCCTTGCACTGATTTCGTAAAATATGCTGGCGCATTTGGTATTGCTGGTGAGCATGTAACTACTCCTGAAGGATTAGCAACTGCAGTTGAAAAGGCTATGGAATTGAATGCACCTTATCTGATTGAAGTTAATATTGGACGCGATAATATGGTTGAGCCGATGGTTGCGTCTGGACCGGATAAGTATATTAATTCTTATGTAAAATTTGATAAGTAAACTCGTATAGCACATCATCTTTTTTGTCACCCCTCCTAGACGTACGCTATCTTTAGTACGCCGTCGTCGGGGTTCCTCAAATCTGATGCACTCTACGGGTTTTGCCGAAAGCTAGTTAGAGGAGAGGCTTCCTAGCATCTGACTCACTCTGAACAGTTTGGCGAAAATAAGTCTGACGAAATCGGGGTTCCTCAAATCTGATGCACTCTACGAGTTTTGCCGAAAGCTAGTTAGAGGAGAGGCTTCCTAGCATCTGACTCACTCTGAA
>JAKSOJ010000194.1 GCA_024405645.1 Phascolarctobacterium sp.
TAAGAAAAGCAGGCGCTAAAGAAGTACATGTACGTATTAGCTCTCCTCCGTTCCTGCATCCTTGCTATTATGGAACAGACGTGCCTGACAATTCACAGCTTATTGCTAATGAACATTCTGTAGAAGATATTCGTAAAACCATTGGTGCAGATTCCCTTGGATATATGGCCCTGGAGGATTTGGACGAAATGGTGGAAGGCTTGCCAATCTGTAAGGCGTGCTTCAACAATGCCTATCCTGTGTTGTAGGCTAGGGAGAAGTATACATTGCTAGAGAATTGACAAGCTTTCTAGAAAAGAATATAATTCATATAGATAAGCAAGGGCGCTTTGGGTTTACACCCGAAGTGCCTTTTATTTTTTGTATTGCAATTTAATTTCTGAGGGGGAATAAAAATGCAAATCTATAAACCTTTTAAATCTGGTAAGGTTCGCGAAATGTATGATCTTGGTGATAGCATCATTATGGTTGCTACCAATAGAATTTCTGCTTTCGATGTTATTTTAAAGAATGATGTACCTACTAAAGGTGCTGTTTTGACTAAACTTTCCAAATTCTGGTTCGATTTCACTTCCGATATCGTTCCTAACCACATGATTAGTGTCGATAATGCTGACATGCCGGAATTTTTCCAACAGGAAGAATTCAAGGGTAATGCCATGAAATGCAAAAAATTAGAAATGCTGCCCATGGAATGCATTGTTCGCGGCTATATTACTGGTGGCGGTTGGTCCAGCTATCAAGAATCTGGCGAAGTTTGTGGAATTAAATTACCAGAAGGCTTAAAAGAATGCCAAAAGCTTCCAGAAGTACTCTTTACTCCTAGTACCAAGGCTGAAATTGGCACTCATGATGAAAATATTTCCGTAGCAGAAGGCGCTGTAATGTTAGAAAAGCTTTATCCCGGTCGTGGGGAAGAATTTGCTAACAAGCTCCGTGACTACACTTTAGCCATCTACGAAAAATGCGCAACTTATGCGTTAAGCAAGGGCATCATTATCGCAGATACTAAATTCGAATTTGGTCTGGATGAAAATGGCGAAGTAGTTTTGGGTGACGAAATGATTACTCCTGATTGCTCTCGTTTCTGGCCTTTGGCAGAATATGAAGTTGGTCAAGACCAACCTTCTTACGATAAACAATTCGTACGTAATTGGTTAAAAGCAAATCCTGGCAATGATTGGAACCTTCCAAAAGAAATCATCGCTAAAACTGTCGCTAAATATCAAGAGGCGTACGAGCTCTTAACAGGTGAAAAATTTACTATTTAGAAAAGCAAAGGCGCTTTGGGAAGTATCCCTAAGTGCCTTTGCTACTATATATGTTACTTAGGGGGTAACAAAAATGGGGGAGAAATTTAATAGAAAGATCTTATTAGAAGATGGAACAGAGATTCTTGGGTATGGTTTTGGTTCGGAAATAGAGAAGGTTGTTGAACTTGTTTTCAACACTTCCATGGTCGGCTACCAAGAAATCATTTCTGACCCATCCTATACTGACCAAGCGGTTGTTATGACCTATCCGCTGATTGGCAATTACGGAATTAATGATGACGATTTCGAAACAAAGGTTCCGTCCATTGCTGGTATGATTGTGCGTCAGTACAACGATGAGCCTTCCAACTTTAGATCAACACATACCTTAAACGAGATTATGAAAAAATATGGTATTGTTGGCGTAAGTGGTTTGGACACTAGAAAATTGGCAAGACATATTCGTAATTTTGGTAGCTGCAAGGCGCTTATTACCAATGTATCTAGAGATTCCAAGGAAGCTCTTGAATACTTAAAAAAATACGAAATGCCTAGAAATCAAGTGCCACGCGTAACTGCTACCGAGATTAATAGCATGGGGGATGAAAACGCTAAGTATCATGTTGTGGCAGTGGATTGTGGTATGAAACTGAATATTCCGCGTATGATGGTCAAAAAGGGTTGCTACGTAACCATCGTTCCCTACGACACATCTGCAGAACAAATCTTAGAACTCAATCCTGACGGAATCTTTCTGTCCAATGGACCTGGGGATCCCACAGATGTAGAGGTTTTGGTTAATAATATCCGTAAACTCATTGGCAAGAAACCGATTTTTGGCATCTGCTTGGGACACCAAATGATTTCCCTAGCTTATGGCGCAAAGACCTATAAATTAAAATTTGGCCATCGCGGAGGCAATCATCCAGTTAAGAATCTTTTAACTGATAAAATCGAAATTACCTCTCAAAACCACTCTTATGCAGTAGATGTTGAGAGCGTTAAAGATACTAAATTAGAAATTACACACATCAACCTCCTTGATAATACTGTTGAGGGTATGCGTTGCGTAGAGGATTTTGTTGCTAGCGTGCAATACCATCCAGAAAGTGCACCTGGACCTCAAGACAGCAGTTATTTGTTTGACATCTTTGCAAAAATGATGGACGACTGGAAAGGAGGACAACATGCCTAAGCGTACAGATATACATAAAATATTAGTAATCGGCTCTGGTCCTATCGTTATTGGCCAAGCTGCAGAATTTGACTATGCTGGTACTCAAGCATGCTTAGCTTTGCGTGAAGAGGGCTACGAGGTTGTTCTTTGTAATTCCAATCCTGCGACTATTATGACCGACGAAACAGTTGCGGATAAAGTTTATATGGAACCCTTGACCTTGGAATTCATGGCTAAGGTTATTCGTATGGAAAGACCAGATGCAATTCTGCCGGGCATTGGTGGTCAAACTGGTCTGAACCTAGCAATGCAACTGGAGAAAAAGGGCATTCTGCGCGAATGTGGCGTTGAACTTTTAGGTACCGATGGAGCTAGTATCGAACGCGCCGAAGACAGAGAGCTTTTCAAAGAACTCTGCATGGAAATTGGCGAGCCCATTCTTCCTTCCTTGATTGCGGAAAGCATGGAAGAGGGTATTCGTGCTGCAAGAAATATTGGTTATCCTGTTGTTATTCGTCCTGCCTTCACCTTAGGTGGTAC
>JAKSOJ010000195.1 GCA_024405645.1 Phascolarctobacterium sp.
TCTAATCACAATTCTTGCAAGTTTATATATGTAGATTGTGTACATTGGCTTATATTGTGCTACCTTCAAAAAATCATCCTCGTCGTACCCAAAAGTACGCCTCCGGTAATTTTGTTCTTGGCTCCTTGTCTAAACGCAAATCTTGCAAGTTAAAAAAATGTAAATTGAATAAGTTTGCGATATAAAGCAAATATCACAAGTTTTTATAAAGAAAGCAGTCCCTTTTTAGGACTGCTTTTGCTTACATAGATCTAGGTCTGAGCATTACCTTTTTGATTTTGCCACCAAAGTTTTTGGTACGGCGCAACCAGGTAGTAGCAGAACGTTTTTTAGGCTTCATGTCTTGGCTGTTGCCAAAATCACCACGGTTAACGATGGTGGTTTTTATCTTGTCGCAAAGGAATGCTTCGCGCAGATATTTGGACATGCCAGGCATATCAGCATCATCATTGCAGGAAAGAATATCTGCAGCAATGTAGCCCAGCTCGGGGTAGATATGCAGAGCAACATGACCTAATGCGCATGCTGCAAAGAGGGAGTAGTCAACCGCATCGTCTTCGCGAGTGCAGACAATTTCTCTTGCGTTCATATTATATTGAATGCAGCCTTTTTCTAAAATCTCGGTAGCAATTTTGCTATCAGAAATCTTGGAAGTGCCGCAATTATACATGTCTATTGCCATTAATTTACCAGCAAATTTAATATCGCTCACATTACACCTCGTAAATTTTAATAGATAACAACATTATAAACGAATAAATAAAATATCGCAAGATTAATAAGAAGAATTACTGATTGCTTGCTATCATAAATCTTATATTGTAAGTTTAACAGTTCATATTTTTGTGCTATAATTTAAATTGGTTTTTTATTTGCCTATTTTAATTTTTGTGTTGATTTTGGTGTATTATGGAAAATATTCAAGCTATAATTGAAGATATTCTTTTTCAGAGTGACGACGGTATGTACAGTGTTTTGCGTTTGTCTAACAAGGCGAACGGACTTTTTACTGCCGTTTATAAAGGCACTCCTCCTTACCTGGGAGAGAATGTTTCCATGGACGGGGAGTGGGTTGATCATCCTCGTTTTGGTCGCCAATTTAATATAGTTCTTTTAAAGGTTGTTGAACCAACAAGTGCAGCAGGAATTGAGCGATTCCTTGCAAGTGGAGCTATTCCGGGCATTGGTCCTGCTATTGCGGCACGCATTGTGGACAAGTTTGGCGCAGATACCCTGGAGATTTTCGCAACTCAGCCAATGCGTTTGGCAGAGGTAAAGGGGATTTCTAAGAAAAAGGCTGAGGTTATGGGTGAAGCCTACAATGCTTTGTCCGAACTGCGCGAGCTGATGCTGTTCTTAGAATCTCATGGAATTTCCGGTGGTTATGCTGCAAAGGTACAAGCTGTTTATGGTGGTTCTTCCATAACTCGCATCAAAGAAAATCCTTACACCTTGGCTAATGATGTAACAGGCATTGGTTTTAAGACTGCGGACCGTATTGCCATGGGGCTTGGACTAGAGAGAGACTGTGAGGAGCGTATTACTGCTGGTTTGGTGTACACCTTGCAAAGTGCCTCCAATGTTGGTCATACCTGTGTTCCTGAAGAGGTTTTAATTAAAGAAGCTTGTCGTGCATTGGTCATCGATAGCGAACCAGTGCAGGACGTTTTCAATAGATTAATGGAAAGAGATATGCTGCGTACGGAAGAGGTGGGCGGCATTAGGCTCATTTATCCCGAATATCTCTATCGTGCGGAGGTAAGCGTAGCAAAAAGGCTCATTGCTCTGCGTGATGGAGTGGACGCTATTAAGCATGTTGATGCAGATTCTGTTATCGCCAAGTGGGAATATGACGCTGGGATAACTCTTGCAGAAGAGCAAAGAGAAGCTATTTATGCTAGTCTCGAGCATGGCGTTTTTGTTCTTACTGGTGGCCCTGGTACTGGTAAAACTACAGTAGTTAAGGGTATCTTGAACGTTTTGGAAAAGGCTGGCTGTCGCATTCTTTTGGCGGCTCCTACTGGTCGTGCTGCTCGTAGATTAGCAGAATCTAGTGGGCATCCTGCTCAAACTGTTCATAGACTTTTAGAGTATCAGCCTACTGGCAGTGGATTTAATTTTGGCAAGGACGATTCAGATCCTTTGGATGCAGAGGCAATTATCGTGGACGAAGCCTCCATGCTGGACATAAGCCTGACCTACCATTTGCTCAAGGCAGTGCCAGGTGGTACTCGTTTGATTTTTGTTGGTGATGTGGACCAGCTTCCCTCTGTTGGTGCGGGCAATGTTCTCAAGGATATTATCCGTTCCGAGAAAATGCCAGTAGTTCGCTTGAACAACGTGTTCCGTCAGGCAGATGTTAGTCCCATCGTTTTGAATGCTCATAAAATTAATAGGGGACAAAGTCCTGAATTTACAGAAGGCTTTGGCAGTGAATTCGAATTCGTTAATTTTGCTAATGAAAATGCAGCTTCTGATTTTATCGCCAAAACTTATGCTGAATTGACCGACGATGGAGATTGGCGTAGGGTTCAGGTGCTTTCTCCCATGCATAAAAATCCCTGCGGGGTCCAAAATCTTAACAAAATCCTTCAAGGGTATATTAATCCTCCATCTCCCAATCGTGCAGAGACTCCTTTCCCAGGTGGCGTGTTTAGGGTAGGAGACAAGGTCATGCAAATGAAGAATAATTACGAGAAGGATGTCTTTAATGGGGATATCGGTCGTATTATTCGTATCGAAGGTAAGACCGTGGTAGTTGCTTTCCCGGAGAGACCGGAAGGGGACTATGTAATTTATGAAAAGGGCGAAACGGACGATTTGGCTTTGGCCTATGCCATGAGCGTGCACAAATCCCAAGGCTCTGAGTATCCCATTGTAATATTGCCCATGGTTCCTAGCCATTATATTATGCTTCAGCGCAACCTCTTGTATAC
>JAKSOJ010000196.1 GCA_024405645.1 Phascolarctobacterium sp.
TCTTCAACTTTTAACATTAGTTCATTACCTCCTCGCCTAAGTATGCTTCGATTACGCGTTTGTTAGTCTTAATTTCATCAGGAGTACCTTCTGCAATCAACATACCATATTCTAATACGTAGATGCGCTCGCATACACCCATTACAAGACCCATATCATGTTCAATTAAAAGAATGGAGAGCTTGAATTCGTCACGAATCCAACGAATCATTTCCATAAGCTCATGAGTTTCTTGAGGGTTCATACCTGCTGCAGGTTCATCCAAAAGAAGAAGCTTGGGCTCAGTTGCAAGAGCACGAGCAATTTCCAAACGTCTTTGTTCACCATAAGGCAGATTTTTAGCAGTTTCGTAAGCCTTTTCTTCCAGATGGAAAATTTTCAGAAGATCCAAAGCTTTTTGAGTAATCATTTCTTCTTCTTCAATGTATTTTTTATCACGAATGATTGCATCGAAGAAATTATAGCTTACGTGCATATTGTAAGCAATTTTAACATTATCAATTACAGATAATTCACTGAACAGACGAATGTTTTGGAAAGTACGAGCCATACCAAGTTGGGTAACTTGATAAGACTTCATGCCACTGGATTTAGTTCCGTTAAAATATACATCACCTTCAGAAGGAGTATATACACCGGTAATCATATTGAATGCAGTAGTCTTACCAGCGCCATTAGGACCGATGAGACCAATGAGTTCGCCTTCATCAATATGCATGGATAAATTGGATACGGCACGCAGGCCGCCAAAGATCATGGAAACATCATCTACTTTAAGCAGCTCGCTCATTATTTTTTACCTCCAAATTTAAACATATTGGCAGCAAGTTCTTTGTTACCAAAAAGACCTTGAGGACGACGGAGCATGAGTACGATCATAGTTACAGAGTAGATGATCATACGCCATTCAGGGAAGTCGGAAAGGAATGCACTAATGAAAGTCAGAAGAATCGCACCAGTAATAGAACCAGTCATAGAACCCAAGCCACCAAGTACAACCATGGTCAGAATATCGAAAGAACGCATGAATGTAAAGGAAGCAGGATGTGCTAAGAAGAAGTAGTGGCTGAAGAGGCAGCCTGCAGTACCTGCAAAGCTTGCACCCAAAGCAAATGCCATAACTTTATATTTAGTAGTGTTGATACCCATGGTATCAGCAGCAATTTCGTTTTCGCGAATTGCCAAGCAGCAACGACCAGGAGCAGAGTTCTTAAAATTCTTAATAAAGAATATTACGAACATCATAATCCAGAAAACATATGTAAAGTTTGTCATACGGGGAATACCCATTAACCCAGAAGCACCACCAACATAGTCAATGTTGAGAATACAAATACGAATAATTTCGCCAAGGCCTAAGGTTGCAATTGCCAGATAGTCACCATCAAGACGAAGTGTCGGCAAGCCAATGAGGAAGCCCAGGATACCTGCACAAATGGTAGCAACTACCAAGCCCAATTCAAAAGGTAAACCAAGTTTAACAGTAATTACGGCACCAGTATATGCACCAACAGCCATAAAGCCTGCATGACCAATGGAGAATTGACCTGTATAACCATTGATTAAGTTCAAGCTTACTGCAAGAATAATATTGATGCAGATAAGAATAATGTTAAGTTCCCAGAAAGGACCAATAATTTCAGCAAAAATCAACCCTTGGATAACAGCAAATAAAAGTGCGCTTGCGCAAAGTGCAGCGGCGTCAAATTTTCTAACAGAATTCATAACTTACACCTACACTTTCTCGCGAACATTCTTGCCTAACAAACCAGAAGGTTTATAGAGAAGAATGATAATTAAAATACCAAATGCAGCAGCATCACGGAAGGTAGAAGAAATGAAGCCAGATACCATAGCTTCTACTACACCCAAGATAATGCCACCAATCATTGCGCCAGGAATAATACCGATGCCACCAAGTACTGCAGCTACGAAAGCTTTAATACCAGGCATCATACCCATTAACGGGTCAATAGAGTTATAGTAAACACCTACCAGCACACCACCTGCTGCTGCAAGAGCAGAGCCCAGAGCAAAAGTAGTGGAAATTACGCGGTCGATATTGATACCCATGAGTCTTGCTGCATCAGCATCAAAGGATACGGCACGCATAGCTTTGCCAGCTTTGGTATCATTTACGATGTAAGTAAGAACTGCCATCAAAATGAGGGAGCTCAGGAGAATAACAATTTGTTGATTGTTTACAACCAGGGGTCCAATATTATATACGGTTGCAGGGAATACTGCGGGGAAAGTACGAGGTTGCGGTGAAACGAAAAGAATCATTCCGTATTCAAGCAGGAAAGATACACCAATAGCGGTAATTAAGATTGCAATACGCGGAGCATTACGCATGGGACGATATGCAATTCTTTCGATGATAATACCAGCGACAGCTGCACAAGCCATTGCAAAGATAATAGCAGGAATAAAAGATAAACCTAATTTAGTTGTAGCATAAAAGCCAAAATATGCGCCCAACATGTAAATATCACCATGGGCAAAGTTGATAAGTTTAATAATGCCATAGATCATTGTATAACCCAAGGCGATCAATGCGTAGATACTGCCAAGGGACACACCATTGATCAGTTGTTGCAAAAACTGACTCAAAAAGTTATCCATATGGTCCTCCCTATATTAATATTAAAAATTACGGAAAGAGGCTGTTGCTACGCAAAACAACAGCCTCTCTGCTAATTGTATTTGATGATTATTCTATATACTAGAATCAAGGATTAACTTTTGCTTTGAAGGTTTGTTTGCCTTCTTTATGTTCAAGAATGAAAGCGCTCTTTACAGGATTATGGAATTCGTCAAAGGTTACTTCGCCAGATACGCCTTGGAAACCTTTAATCTTAGCCATTGCTTCAGCCATTTTTACAGGATCAGCGCCTTTAGCGTCTTCAATGG
>JAKSOJ010000197.1 GCA_024405645.1 Phascolarctobacterium sp.
AATTCGTATTGCAGTGTAGGGCAAGAAATAATAATACTTTTCATAAAGAGCCTCCTAAAATTCTAAAATCAAGGACTTCTCAATTAGATTTTCTGTTTAAAATTATATCACTATTATATTCTTTTTCAAACATAACAAATTGTCATTACCTAGGCTAAACCTTGACTAAAAACTTATCCATAGATAGAATTATAATATAAATACAAGGAGTAAGTAATGCATATTTTATATAAACTGCTCAAACAAGAAGCCAATTCTCGCGAGGGAGTAATTGTAGTTGTTGCTGCTTTAGGAATTATAGTAAATCTTACAATGGCGATAATTAAAATAGCTATTGGCATGACAACCTCTTCCATCGCTATTATGTCTGAGGGCGTTAACCATGCAACAGACTGTGCTACCTCTCTGCTCACCATTATAGGAACAAAGCTAGCAGGCCAACATCCAACAAAAGAGCATCCCTTTGGCTTTGGTAGAATTGAGTACCTTACAAGTCTTGTTATAGCAATATTAATCATTATTACAGGCATAGAACTGCTAAAAAGTTCTGTAGAACTAATCTTTAATCCTGAGCCAATTGATATTACCTATGCAACTATAGGGCTTATTGCTGTCAGTGCAATAATAAAAATTCTTTTAGGCCAATATGTTATCAAAGAGGGTAAGCGTGTCGGCTCTGGTTCACTTGTAGCAGTTGGCCTAGAAGACAGAGCAGATTCCATTGTCTCCGTAGTTACAATTATTTCTTCACTCATTTTCCTCACATTAGATGTTAATCTTGACGCCTATGCAGGCGTATTTACATCACTCTTTATTCTGAAGGCCGGAGGCGAAGTTATCTACGAAACCATCACAGATCTTCTCGGTCGTTCTGGTGATAAAGAGCTTGCTGCCAAGCTTTACAAAATTATTCGTCAAGAACCTATCGTCATCAACGCAGCTGATATGATGCTGCACAATTATGGTCCTGATGCTTATTCAGGTTCTGTAAATATAGAGGTTGACCACAAGCATAGCCTTAACGAAATCTATACTGCAATCCACAAGTTGCAACTAAAGATTATGCATGAAATGAATATTACCATGGTTTTTGGCATTTACGCAGTCGACCAAGACCATGAACTTTTAAAAGAAATGCGCAAGTACATCGTCGACTTCGTGCGCAAGCATGACCATGTAACCAGTTTCCACGCACTCTATATTGACCCAGATAATGAAGATATTTATTGCGACATTGTAGTTGATTATGATTTAAAGGATTGGGAAGCTCTGCGAGAAGAATTTACGGCTTATATGCAGGACAAATATCCTGGCCGCAATCTTCATCTAGTTATTGAAACAGAATATGTATAAAAGAAAAACACCCAGAATTCTCGTTCTGGGTGCTATTTTTATTTGAGATTATTTTTTGTTAATTTGACCGTTTTGAGCCAAAATTTCCAAGTCACCTTTAATGGTTGTGCCACTAGTAGTCAACATATCACCAGTGATAGTTGCAGAAGCGCCACTCTTAAATGCAAGGGAACCGAAGCCAGGAAGAACTTTTCTGCCTGCAGCCAAGCGTACATTTGCTTCAGGATTGATGAAGCGGAAAATTGCGATAGAGCGCATTGCATCATCAGAAGAGATTTGTTCTTGATTTTCCAAAGGAGTGCCAGGAATAGGAATAAGGAAGTTGATAGGAATGGATTTAATACCAAGTTCGCTCAATTCCAAAGCCATATCAATGCGATCTTCGAAGGTTTCGCCCATACCTAAAATACCACCGGAGCAAACAGTGAGTCCAGCTGCTTGAGCTGCCTTGATGGTTGCTATCTTTTGATCAAAAGTATGAGTAGTGCAGATATTGGGGAAATTACGTCTGCTGGTTTCGATATTATTATGATATCTGGTTACACCAACTGCTTTTAAACGTTGGAATTGTTCTGGAGTAATGAGACCCATGGATGCGCAAAGGCCAAGTTTGGTAGTAGCACGCATTTCTTTATAGCATTCAAGAGCCTTTTCGAAATCTGCACCAGTCAAGCTACGACCTGCAGTAACGATAGCGCAACGATTTACGCCAGCAGCTTCGTTAGCTTGAGCTTCTGCAACGATTTGATCTTTCGGAAGAAAATCGTAAACATCACAAGCAGTTTTATGATGAGCAGATTGAGCGCAGTACTTACAATTTTCAGGGCAACGGCCACTCTTACCGTTAATAATAGTACAAAGCTCTACAGTATTTTGACGGTATTTTTCTTGAATTTTACCTGCAGCCTTTTCTAAATCTTCCAAAGGAGCAGTAATCAAAATGCTCAAATCATCTTTACGAGAAAGACGATAACCATCTATAATCTTTTCTGCAATTTCCATTACATTTAAACCAACAATACTCATAATAATCCTCCATCTATTGATAGCTTTCGCCAATTTATTTTGTAAACTAACATTATTTTAATGGTTAACATAAATAAAGTCAACCAATTTTTTATTTTGGTTAACTTTATTTCAACTCATGGTTATTTTATACTTCGCACGATAAAAACGCCATAACCTTGATGATGTTAATTCTAAACTAACATTCCTAATATAGAAAAATTTAGGCATAGAAAAAGGGGCGATTCTAATCGCCCCCTACTATGAACTAATTCAGCATTATTTCAGTGCGTCTTCGTTGGTTTGATGAGCCTTTTCTTGACCAATGTTTTTCAAAGGTTTGTTGTTGTCATCAACCATAATTACTTTAGGAACAAAGGTTTTTGCTTCTTCAGCAGTCATTTGGCAATAGCCAATGATAATAACCTTATCGCCTACTTGTACAAGACGAGCAGCTGCACCATTGAGGCAGATAACGCCGGAACCTCTTTCACCAGAGATGGTGTAGGTTTCCAGACGAGCGCCATTATTGTTGT
>JAKSOJ010000198.1 GCA_024405645.1 Phascolarctobacterium sp.
TGAACTTTTAAAAGAGCTTGGCAAGACCAATGTTCCTATTCTTTTAAAACGCGGCCTGTCTGCAACTATTGAAGAATGGATTATGAGTGCTGAATATATCATGGCAGGTGGTAACGAAAACGTTATTCTTTGCGAACGTGGTATTCGTACTTTCGAACATTACACTCGTAATACCTTGGATCTTTCTGCAGTACTTGCTGCTAAAAAATTAACCCATTTACCGGTTATTGTTGACCCCAGCCATGCTGCAGGTATGTGGTGGATGGTTGAACCTTTGGCAAAAGCAGCAGTAGCAGTTGGTGCTGATGGTCTTATCATTGAAGTTCATAACAATCCTGAATGTGCTTGGTGCGATGGTGCTCAATCCTTGAAACCTTCAAAATTCAACAATCTCATGCAAGAACTTAAGATTATTGCTAGAGTAATTGGTAGAGAAGCATAATTTAAGTATATAATTAAAGAGACGAGAGGTTATTTTTTTCCTCTCGCTCTTTGTCGTTTTAAAAAGTGTAGATTTTTAGGAACTTTGAGGATGGAATAAACCATGATTATTATTTTCAAAGAGAATGCTTTAGGTACTGAGGTGCAAAGCCTTCGCCATGAGTTGGAACTATCTGGCTTTAGAATCGATGACAGCCGTGGTAGTGAAACCCATCTTTTTGGTATTGTTGGCGATACGCGTAACCTCGACGAAAGAAAGTTTTTAAAGCTTCCCTTCGTTGAACGAGTAGTTCGTGTTACACCTGTTAGTAAGGCTGGCAATAAAACTCGTCAATTTAATGAACTTTCCTACGCTATTATTGGATTAGGACTCATGGGTGGTTCCTATGCCAAGGCCTTGCGCAATTTGGGCGCAAAAGAAATAATCGCTTTGGATAGGGACGAACAAGTCTTGAATATGGCGAAAGAAGAGGGAGTCATTGATATCGGAGTTACTAAAGCTGACGATACTTTAGGTAAAGCAGATGTAATTATTTGCTGTATTTATCCTGAAGCAATTGTAGGTTTTATTCGTGATAATGTCCAATACTTTAAAGCTGATGCATTGATTACCGATATTGCTGGTATTAAAGGACATTTGATTTCTGAAGTTCAGCCCTTAATGGGACCACGAATGGAATTCATTTCTGGACATCCTATGGCTGGCAAACAGGCAAATGGTTACGGAGTTAGTGACTCTGTTATTTTTAAGAATTGCAATTATATTATCGTACCGGAGAGCAGCAATACTGAAGCTGCATGTGGATGGCTGGAAGAATTTGCTAGGGCTATAGGTGCGAAAAATACAGTTCGCGTAAGTCCTGAAGAGCATGACGAAATCATTGCTTTTACTAGTGACTTGCCACATGTTTTAGCAGTATCGTTAATTGGCAGCCAAAGCTATAATGATAAGACTAAATATTTTGTAGCGGGTAGTTTTAAAGATGGTACTCGTGTGGCAGATATTAATCCGGATCTTTGGAGCAATCTCTTCATTGCGAACAAAGAAAAGGTTGCGGTAGAAGTTGATAAACTTATCGCCCAATTGGAAAAATGGCGTGAGGCTCTGCGCAAGGGTGATGCTGAGGCTATGAAGGAGCTTATGCGTACAGGCAGAGATAGAAGAAAGGAATTATACTAATGCGAAAAGTTCATGTAAATCTTGGTGAGCATGCTTATGATATAGAGATTTGCGCTGGTCTTTTAGATAGTGTTGGTGCAAAGGTTGCCGCTTTATTACCTAAGGCAAAGAGAGCAGTTATCATCAGCGATACTAATGTTGCTCCACTTTATGCGCAAAGGTTAAGCGAAAGCTTAGCTGCTGCTGGACTTGTTAATTCAACAATTGTTTTTGAGGCTGGTGAAGGTTCTAAAAATTTAGATACCTTAAGTACAGTTTTAGAGAAAATTGCTGAAACTGGCATGACTCGTACAGATGTGCTTCTAACTTTAGGTGGCGGTGTTGTAGGTGACTTGGGTGGCTTTGCTGCGGCTAGCTTTATGCGTGGTATTGCTTTTGTGCAAGTTCCTACCTCTCTCTTGGCTCAAATTGATTCCAGCGTAGGTGGCAAGGTTGCTGTAGATTTGAAAGCAGGTAAAAATCTTGCTGGTGCATTCCATCAACCCAAAGCAGTTTTCATTGACACAGATTTACTGAACACTTTGCCGGTTCATTTCTTGCACGATGGTTTGGCAGAAGCAATTAAGCATGGTGCTATTTTAGATAAACCTTTATTTGATTTCATTGCCGCTTTAAAAGATGATGCAGACCTTTATGCAAATATCGAGCACGTAGTTGCTGAATGTGTTAGAATCAAAGCTCGCGTCGTTGAAGAAGATGAATTCGATACCGGAATCCGTATGCTGCTTAACTTCGGTCATACTCTGGGCCATGCTATCGAACAATATTATGGTTATAGTCATTTTACTCATGGCGAAGGCGTTGCCATTGGTATGTATGAAATTACTAAACGTACAGAAGCTTTGGGGATCACACCAGTTGGCTGTGCAGAGCAAATTAAAAATGTATTGCAAAAATTTAACCTGCCCATCGATGCAGGTGTTGATAAGAGCCTTTTGATCGAAACAATGGCTCATGATAAAAAGAAAAATGGTAGCAAGATTAGTTTAGTTCTTCTAGAAGAAATGGGCAAAGCTACCTATCGTAAAATAGATTTTGCTGAAATTGGCAAATATTATCTGGAGTAATTTATGGAAAAAGTTCGTATTTCCCCGGCAAAATTAAATGGTGAAATTCTAATCCCTTCTTCAAAAAGTATGGGGCATAGAGAGATAATTTGTGCAGGCTTGGCCGAAGGTACTAGTATTGTAGATAATATCTCCATGTCAAAGGATATTGAAGCAACTATGCGTTGTTTGAA
>JAKSOJ010000199.1 GCA_024405645.1 Phascolarctobacterium sp.
CATTGACGATGTTGTGTGCAGCCTTCGCTGATGAGTACCTTGTCTCCGTCTTGGAGGGTGTGTAGAAGCTTAACTCCCTTTACGGCGTCCTCGAGATTTCCTTTATAGCGAGCCATTAAAATAGAGAAACTGGTGAGAGGAATATCTTTGGGCAATACCTTGTTAACAAAGCCAAAGGCCTGACTGTCAGTAATTACGAGCTTAGGTTTGTCCTGTAGCTTGTCTATAGAAGCGATGAGTTCATTTGGTTGTACAAGAATAACTATTGCTTGGTGGTCTATTAAATCTCGCATAACCTGTTGTTGAGGGAGAATCATGCGACCCTTGGGAGCTGATTCGTCGATAGGGGTTACGAGAATAACCACATCGAGAGGGTTAACTAGGTCACTGACAAGAACTTTTTCTTTTTCCTTTGGAGTCAGTGCAGCAATTTTTTCTTTTAAATCGTTAATATTAGTTTTCTTTTCTGCACTGACGAAGGCAATTGCTTTTGTTAGCTTTAATGCTTCGAGCGTTAGAAGAGCCTGTTGCATTTCACTAACGAGTTCAATTTTATTGAATACAATAAAGCCAGGTAGCTTTTTCTCTTCGATTTTGGCCCATAGGGCTTTATCTTCGTCGCTTAGACCAGTAGTAGCATCAACAACAAGCAGGGCAATATGCGTCTTGTTTAACACTTGGTAGGCTTTTTCGATACGCAGTTTGCCAAGCTCTCCTTCGTCATCAATGCCAGGAGTGTCGATAATCACGACAGGACCTAGGGGAAGGAGCTCCATTGCCTTAGAAACAGGGTCTGTGGTGGTACCCTTGACTTCGTTTACAATGGCTAGGTTTTGTCCAGTCAAAGCGTTTATAAGGCTGGATTTGCCCGCGTTTCGTTTACCGAAGATACCAATATGAATTCGTTCTCCGCTAGGAGTAGCATTTAAACTCATGGTATTTCCTTTCTTGTAAAAAAGGCTGCCCATTATAGGCAGCCTTGCACTAATAAACAAATTTTAATCAACTAATTCCAATCTGGGGTTGGGGTTGTATCTACGTCCAGCTTTGGAGCATTCTTGGCCATCAACTACAACAACGTCCGCAGTGAAGTTGATATTGCCGTCGAAGAAGGAAGAACCTACAGCATAGGTATCTACGGGAACACCCATTTCTTCAAATGCTGCTACACGTTCTGCATCAAAACCGCCAGAAGCGATGATTTTTACATGGTTGAAGCCTTCTGCATCCAGTGCTTTACGAACATTGTAAACTAACTCTTTGCATACGCCGGTGGGTTTGAAGGTGCCAATTTGTTCCCACAGAGATTTATCAACCATGGAACCAGAGGTATCCAGACGAACGCCTTGCAGGCTCTTGCCAAGCTTACGAGCACATGCGAGAGAAGTATTTACGCAGTCGTTGTCAAAGTCAACCAAAGCGATACGAGCGATTTTCGGATCTACATATTTATCAAAGGCAGAGGTTGCTGCAACGGTATCGCCTTTGTAAGAAGCAATTAGAGCATGGGGGATGGTACCAAGACCTTTACCACCATAAGCAAGAGCGTTAGCATCGGTAGAGAAACCGGTAATGCCACCAATCATTGCTGCATAGCCGTCGGATTCTTGTGTTTGATAGATGTCATAACGAGCGGGGAAGAAAAGTACGGGTTTGCCGTTCGCTGCTTTTACAACCTTACGAACATTGGTTGCAATGCGGCTTTGACGGGAGAAAATGCCCAAATAAATGGTTTCCAAATGAGCGAAATCTGCATAATCGCCTTCGATGGTCATGACAGTTTCCCATTCTTTAACTTCGTCACCATCATGCAGTGCATGGATAACCAAGTTTTCAGGATGATGAGCACATTGTTTGATAAGGGAAATAGTTTCCTCGATACCGCATACCACAACGTCAGCGCGAGGGAAAATTTGCATTAATACGCGAGGATGATGGTTGTCACCATTTAAAATTTCTTGAGAACGAATAAAATATGCGTCGCTGTAATAACCAGCTTTGATTTTTTCTACAGGAAATTTGAAGTGTTCTACAGGAATTCTGTTTGCCATTATTCTAACCTTCTTTCATAAAATAAATAGCTGTTTAACCTGGAATACGATAAAAGGGTATTGAAGGATATTGAAAATATGATACAATATTACCGCTTATTATTCAAGGTGTTTTCTTGAACTTTTCCTAGATGTTGTATTATTTTTTCAAATTTTGGTGTTTTTTCAACTAGTTTTATAAATAAAATGGATAAAAAGAAATTGAAAGTGCTGCTCTTGTCCGCTCCTATTGGCAGTGGACATCTTATGGCAGCAGAAGCAATTAAAGAGGAATTAGCAGATTATAATAATGTTGAAGTCATTCATGGAAATGTTTTTTCTTTTTTCCCTAAGGTTTTAGGGGATACTTTTTTAGCAGTCTATCTATGGATTTTAAAGGTATGCCCTTGGATTTATCAAATGACTTACGCATGGGGAAATAAACAATCTGGTTCTCTTTGGCTCAGAAATTTAATAAATAAGGTATTAATGTATTTGGGTTCGTCTTATTTGCAAAAGATTAATCCTGATATTGTAATTGCAACCCATGCTACGCCAACTGGTATTATGAGCTTTTACAAGGAAAAGCATCCAGAGATTTTTTTGGGTGTTGTTGTAACTGACTTTACAGTACACAAATGGTGGATTTGCCCCAATATTGATACTTATTTTGTAGCAGATGAAAGGCTTGTGACAAAATTCCCTGCCAATGATGTAGTAAAAGCCTTTGGCATTCCTATTCGCAAAGCCTTTTCGGTAGACAATGCAGAGGAGCTACGTACTAATTTTGGCTGGCAAAAGAAAGAGAAGGTATGCCTTATCAT
>JAKSOJ010000002.1 GCA_024405645.1 Phascolarctobacterium sp.
GATATTGATTGTTGGTGGCATTGCTTTCGCTTTACATCAATATCCAGTTGCATATATGATTGCAGCAGAGGCTGTTGCCAAGAAGGTTCCTGCCGTTAATGTTTTAACTCACGGCAAAGATGGCAATTTGAATATTAAATTTGTACGTCAACTTGTGGGGAAAACACCTACGGAACGTACCATTATGTTTGCTGCTAATGATAAAAAAGAGTATTTTGTTGAGTACTCTAAAGAAGGATTTTCTTTAAAGGGAAATAAAGTTAAAGCTACTGATGTATCTTTTAAAGATGGCAAGGATAGCTATACTCAATATATGGTTAAGCTTAGCGGTTTGGAGCCAGGGATAAAATACGAATACCGTGTTATTACTAACGAAAAGAATGGTAGCTGGCATAAATTGGAAGTTCCTAAAAGCAACGATTTTAGTGCTGTAATTTTTGCTGATAGCCAAAGTGGGGATAACTATGCAAAATTTAATAACATAGCACGAACTGCATTTGGAAATAACAAAGACGCCAAATTATATCTCAACTTAGGTGACCAAGTTGACAATGGTCAGCACCAATATCAGTGGAAGCGTTGGTTTGAATGCGTAGAGGATTACAGTGCAGATATTCCTATGGCAGCACTTGTTGGTAACCATGAATGCTATGATTTGAACTGGAATGAGCGTTTTCCAAAAGCCTATGTTAATCTGTTTCAATTTCCTAGTGCTATGGAAAAGTATAAGAATCAGTTCTATAGCTTCGATTATGGTGATGTACATTTTACCTGCTTGGATACAAACTATCGTTGGGAAGTTTTGCCATATCAACCTAATATTGTTTGGGAACAAATTAATTGGGTTCGTCAGGATTTAGCTAATAGCAAAGCCAAATGGAAAGTTGTCCTAATGCACCGTGATATCTGCATGTATGGCTATAATCCAGCAAGTGGAAACAGTAGTGATTGGCGTACTTACATTATGGAAACTGGTACGGACTTTATGCCCATATTTGATCAATATGGTGTAGATGCTGTGTTATCCGGACATTTGCATACCTATCGTCGCAGAGTTCCTATTAGAAACTTCAGACCTAACAAAGAAAAGGGCGTTACATATATCATGAGTGGTGTTTGTGGGGACCAACAAAAAGGGCTTCTTTGGGAAGATTGGAGTTGGGATGCTAAACGTTCTCCTGAAAAGGAAAAAGAAACTGGCAACTATATGACTATGGATGTAAAGGCTAACCAACTTACATTGAAGGCTTTCTTGCCTAACGGAACACAGTTTGACGAAGTGGTGTTGAGTAAATAATAAAAACTCCTGACGATTTTTCGTCAGGAGTTTTCCATTTCTCTTTTACCTTTTAAAACGTATTTCCATTAGTTAAATAAATGCGCTCGTTTTTGGCTTCTTGGTATTGTGCATCGTTGATATGACCATATTCGCGCATTTTAGAAAGAACCAATAGCTGGCGCTTGCGACAGCCTAACGGATTTTCTAAAGGATTAAGTGCGCTGGGAGCATAGGGAAGAGCTGCAATGATTGCAGATTCCGCAAGAGAGAGAGCACTGGGGGCCTTGTCAAAATATTTGTAGCTAGCTTGCTTAATACCATAAGCTCCTGCACCCAAATAAGTAGTGTTTAAATACAATTCAAGAATTTCATCCTTGGAATATTGATGCTCCATAACAAGGGAAAGAATAGCCTCCTCAGCCTTGCGTTCCATACTTTGCTCCTGGGTGAGGAATACGTTCTTGATGAATTGTTGGGTGAGGGTACTGCCTCCTTGAACGACCTTGCCGCTAGCAGCATTTTCAATAGCTGCTCGCAGAACGCTTTCTATAGCAATGCCACTATGCTTATAAAAGTTATGGTCTTCGATAGAAATCAAAGCTTTGGGCAAATCCTGCGCCATGTTTTTTAGAGGAACCCAATTAGGCTTTTGCCTGATTGGATCAATAGTATCTTCGAGGTTGGCTGCAGTATATACCTTTTGCATAAAAACAGGCCATTTTTCTTTTTCGGGCAAAATAGCAAAGAGAATAGCCTTGGCAGCTTTTTTCTCGTGCTTGTCTTTTTCAGTTTCCTTGTGATTGTTCTCGTTGACAATCACTTTTTGTTCCTGTTTTTTAACGCGATTGTTTTGATCTTTTGTCTGTTGTTCTTGCTTCTGAGGTGGTGGAGTGGAGGTATTATTATCAGATTTGATTGCGTCATAACCTACCATGCTTAAGAAAATTATAACCGCCATTAAAAGTGTTTTAATCATAATTTTACCTCTTTCTAAAATATGTATATATTGTAGCACAATTTGGCTGACAAATGTATAAAAAAATACTTTTCAATCTCTCGGAAAAGGCTTATAATATAATATTATATAATGGATTAGTGTTTTTAATGTGTCCTAAATATAAATTTGAATGCAATTTTATGCATGATGCGTGCATAAATTGTTTAAAGGAGATTTTACTATGAGAGCTAGTGTTATTGGTGCAACCGGTTATGCTGGTGTAGAACTTTTGCGTTTGTTATTTAGTCATCCCGAAGCAGAAATTGCTCATATTACTTCTGAAAGCAGTACTGGTGAAGCAATTGCTTCCATGTACCCTCATCTGACTAATCGCATTGAAAAGAATTTGACTTCCATGAAGGATATTGAAGGCATTGCTGCTGATAGCGATGTAGTATTCATTGCTCTCCCTCATGGGCATGCTATGAAAATTGGCAAGGCTTTGCGTGGAACTAGCACTAAAATTATTGATCTTGGTGGCGACTATCGCTTTAGAGATTACAAGGTTTTTGAGGAATGGTACAAGGTTAAACATGAAGACCCCGAAGCTAAAGCAGTTTATGGTCTGACCGAGCTTTTCCGTGATCAAGTTAAAGGTGCGGATTTAGTTGCAAATCCTGGCTGTTATACTACTTGCAGTATCTTGGCAATGGTTCCTCTGCTGAAATATGGCCTGATCGAAACAAAAGGTATTGTTGTTGATGCTAAGAGTGGTACCTCCGGTGCTGGTCGTAGCCTTAAAGCAGGTAGCCTTTATTGCGCAGTAAACGAAAGCTTTAAAGCATATGGTGTTGCAAATCATCGTCATACTCCGGAAATCGAACAAATCTACAGTGAATTTGCTGGCGAAGATGTAATTATCCAATTTACTCCGCATTTGCTTCCTGTGGACCGTGGTATTCTTGCAACCTGCTATGCAGATTTAAAAGAAGGCGTTACCGATGCTCAAATCGAAGAAGCATACCAAACTATGTATGGCAATGAATACTTTATTCGTCTTCGTGGCAAAGGTGGTTGCCCTGAACTGAAAAATGTTCGTGGTTCTAACTATGTAGATATGGGCTGGCAAAGAGATAAACGTACTGGCCGCATTATCGTTATGAACTGCATTGATAACTTGGTAAAAGGTGCAGCTGGTCAAGCTGTTCAAAATATGAATGTAATGTTTGGTTGCAAGGAAAGTGCCGGTTTGGAAATGCTTCCTATGGTACCCTAATTTGTTTAATCATTACTTAAATATAGTAAAAAGAGGTAATTTTTATGAAGAAAATTGAAGGTTGGGTAACAGCTCCGCAAGGCTTTGTAGCAGCTGGTGTCAAAGCTGGTATTAAAGTAAGCGGTAATCACGACGTTGCTGTTATTTTCAGTGAAGTTCCTGCGGCTTGTGGTGCTGTATTTACAACTAATAAAATGTGTGCAGCTCCTGTAACTGTTTGCCGTGAAGTAAATAGTCATCCCTATGCTCAAGCAATTTGCGTTAACTCTGGTTGTGCAAATGCTGCAACTGGCGTTCGTGGCTTGGAGGATGCTAAAGCAATGCAAGCTCATTGCGCAGAAAAGCTTGGTATTAAACCGGAAGAAGTATTTGTTTGCTCCACTGGCGTAATTGGTCATTTCCTGCCCATGGATAAGCTTTTTGCTGGCATTGATGCTGCTGTAGAGGCATTGGATGAATCCGAAGGCGAAAGCTGTGCAATGGCAATTCAAACTACAGATACTTTCATCAAGAAAGCTGCTTATGAATTTGAAGTTGGTGGCAAGGCTTGCAAGATCGCTGGTATCGCTAAAGGCGCTGGCATGATTCATCCTAACATGGCAACCATGCTTACCTATTTAACAACTGACTGTGCAGTTGCTCCCGATGTTTTGAAACGTGCTGTAAAGAAAGCTGCTGACCAAAGCTTTAACATGGTTGTTGTTGATGGTGATACTTCTACCAATGACAGCATGATTGTTTTGGCAAATGGTATGGCTGAAAACGAAATTATCGTTAGTGAAGACCATCCCGATTATCCGGCATTCTTTGAAGCTCTCTGTGCTTGCGCTAGAGATCTTGCTATTCTCATCGCTCATGATGGTGAAGGCGCAACCAAATTCTTAGAAGTAAACGTAATTGGCGCAGCAACCTGGGCAGATGCTAAAACTGCAGCTATGGCAATTGCTAAATCTCCTCTCGTAAAAACTGCTTTCTTTGGTGAGGATCCGAACTGGGGTCGTATCGTATGTGCTGCTGGTTATAGCGGTGCTGACATGGACCAAAACAAGGTTAACCTTTCCATCGGTGGAAAATATCTCGTAAAAGATGGTTTGAACTGCAATGTTCCTGCTGAAGAAATGGCTCCCATCATGCACGAACACGATATTTCCATGACTGTGGATTTGGCAGTGGGTGAGGAAAAAGCAACTGTTTGGACCTGTGACTTTAGTTATGAATACGTAAAAATTAATGGTGAATACCATACCTAATATATTTTGAATTGTATTCGGAGGGAAATAAAATGATTGTTAACGATAGCGAAATTAAAGTTTTATTGGAAGCATTGCCCTATTTGGGTGCGTTCAAAGGTAGCACCGTTGTTGTAAAATACGGCGGAAACGCTATGCTCAGCGACGAACTTAAAGACGCAGTTCTGCAAGATATCGTATTTTTACAACATGCAGGTATGCGTCCTGTAGTAGTTCATGGTGGTGGTCCTGCTATTACCAAAATGCTGAAGCAAGCTGGCATTAAGAGCGAATTCATCGGTGGTCTTCGCGTAACCGATGCTGAATCCGTTAAGCTTGCAGAAATGGCATTGGTTGGCGAAATCAATACTGATTTAGTAACTCGTATGAACCAAATTGGTGGCAAAGCAGTTGGCCTGAATGGTAAAGATGCGAAACTCATTCAAGCGAGAAAGCATTTGGCAGATGTTTACGAAAACGGCGAAGTAAATCTCGTAGATATTGGTTTCGTTGGTAAGGTTGAAAAAATCAACACCGAAATCATTAATCTGCTCCTGGACAATGGTTACATCCCTGTAATCGCTCCTACCGGTATCGGTGCAGATGGCGAAACCTACAATATCAACGCAGACTCCGCTGCTGGTGAAATTGCTGGTGCATTAAAAGCCGAAAAGCTTCTCATGCTTACTGACGTAAAGGGCATCTATTCTGATTATAAAGACGAAAGCACCTTTATCAGCACCTTGACCTTCGACAAAGCTCAAGAATTAATCATTCGCGGTTCTATCGATGGTGGCATGATTCCTAAAGTTCGCGCATGCATTACTGCTCTCGGCGCAGGCTGCAAAAAAGCTCATATCATTGACGGTCGTGCTGCTCATTCCATTATTTTGGAAGTTCTTTCTCACGAAGGCGTTGGCACTGAAGTTGTTAAAAACGTGTAATTCATAGAGGCTATATCATGGATAAAAAGACTGTTATCGAACAAACTGAAAAATACTATCTTCCTGTATTTGGTAGATATCAAATGGTTATTGACCATGGTCAAGGCAGCAAGGTTTATGACAACGAAGGCAACGAATATGTAGATTGCTTTGCTGGTATTGCTGTAAATGCACTTGGTTATAATCATCCTATTTTAGTAAAGGCTTTGCGTGATCAAGTTGGTAAAATCATGCACTGCTCCAATCTCTATTACACTGAGATTCAAGCACAAGCTGCTCGTATGGTTTGCGAATGCTCTGGCATGGACCGCGTATTTTTTGCAAACTGTGGCGCTGAAGGCAACGAAGGCGCTATGAAATTAGCTCGTAAATACGGCGTTAAAAAATCTCCTACTAAATATAAAATTATTTCCGCACAAGAATCCTTCCATGGTCGTACCTTTGATACCTTGGCTGCAACTGGTCACGATTATTATCACGTAGGCTATGGTCCTCTGTCTCCTGGTCACGTTTTGGTTGATTATGGTGATATCGCTGCTTTAGAAGCAGTTATGGATGATGATGTATGTGCAGTTCTCTTAGAACCTGTTCAAGGTGAAGGTGGTGTATTCGTTCCTACCGACGAATATCTCAAGCAAGTTCGTGCTCTTTGCGATAAATATGACGCACTTCTCATTTTCGACGAAGTTCAAACTGGCGTAGCACGTACTGGTAAATGGTTCGCATATATGCATAGTGGCGTAAAGCCCGATGTTCTTACCTTTGCAAAGGGCATTGGCTCTGGCTTCCCGGTAGCTGGCTTTGCAGTTCCTGAAAAGCATGCTCGTGTATTTGCACCTGGCGATCATGGTGGTACCTTTGGTGGCAACCCCATGGCAAGTGCAGCAGTTTATGCAACCTTAACTACTTTGAAGAGCGAAAACATGGTTGATAAGGTTGCTGAAAAGGGCGCTTATTTCATGGATGAATTAAAGAAATTAGCTGCCAAATATCCCGAAAAGGTTGTTGAAGTTCGCGGCAAGGGTTTGTTACTTGGCATGCAACTTACTAAACCTGGTAAGCCTGTAGTTGAACATTGCTTGGCAAATCATGTTTTGATTAACTGCACTGCAAACACCGTAATTCGTTTGGCTCCTCCTCTGGTTATCACTAAAGAGGAAATTGATGTTGTAGTAGCTGCTTTAGATAAAGCATTAGCAGATTTTTAATAGAAGGTGTAGAAAATGAGCTTAAGAAACAAAGATTTACTTTCCATTCATGACCTTAGCGTAGGCGAGGTTGCACACATTCTTGACGTTGCAAGAAAACTTAAAAAGAAATTAAAAAATGGGGAACCCCATGAATATTTAAAAGGTAAAACTCTGGCAATGCTTTTCTCTAAAGCATCCACCCGTACTCGTGTATCCTTCGAAACTGGCTTCCATCAATTGGGTGGTCATGCACTTTATTTGAACGATTCTCAAACCCAACTTGGTCGTGGTGAGCCTATCCGTGATACTGCTCGCGTTCTGAGCCGTATGGTAGATGGTATCATGATTCGTACCTTCAGCCATGATTCCGTAATCGAACTTGCTGAATATGCAAGCATTCCTGTAATCAATGGTTTGACTGACTTGCTCCATCCCTGCCAAGCTCTTACTGACCTTCTTACCATCGAAGAACATCTCAAGGTTATGAAGGGTCGTAAATTCGTTTATGTAGGCGATGGCAATAATATGGCACATTCCCTCATGTTTGCTTGTGCAAAGGTTGGTATGAATATGGTTTGCGCTTCTCCTAAAGGCTACTATCCTGATCCGGAAATTCTTCGCCAAGCTCAAGAAGATGCAGCTCTTACTGGTTGCACCATCACTGTAGAAGAAGACATCATGAAGGCTGCACAAGGTGCTGATGTATTGTACACTGACGTATGGACCAGCATGGGCGAAGAAGCAGAACGCGACCAACGTATGAAAGATTTGCATGATTACCAAATTAATGCAGAACTTCTCAAGGTTGCTCGTCCTACTTGCATGGTTCTTCACTGCTTGCCTGCTCATCGTGGCGAAGAAATTACTGAAGAAGTTTTGGAAGGACCTCAATCCTACGTATTCGACCAAGCTGAAAACAGACTCCACGTTCAAAAAGCAATTATGGTACTCTTGATGAGCGATGCTGTTATTTAATAGCAGATTTGTTTGAGGCAAAATTTTATTCGTTGTATCGGGATTTACGTAAATAGGAAATATTCATAAATTTTGCATAAATAACAATTTTATACAATAAATATGAATATTTTACGCGAATACTTGTATACATATAAAAAACACTAGACAAAGTCTATAAAAGTGTTATAATACAAACATATTAAAAAATAAACTTTTTAATTTTATGCAATTAATGTTTTGGGAGGATCTTAAAATGAAAAAAGAAGACGTAAAAAAAGTTGTCCTGGCTTACTCTGGTGGCCTTGATACTTCTATTATCATTCCTTGGTTAAAAGAAAACTACAATAACTGCGAAGTAATTTGCTGCACTGCTGACCTTGGTCAAGGTGATGAACTTGGCCCTGTTCATGACAAAGCATTGAAATCCGGCGCTTCCAAATGCTATGTATTGGATTTGAAAGAAGAATTCATCGCTGACTATGTATTCCCGACCATGCAAGCTGGCGCTATCTATGAAAGAAAATATCTCCTTGGTACTTCTTTTGCTCGTCCGCTCATCGCTAAAAAATTGGTTGAAATCGCTGAAAAAGAAGGCGCTGATGCAGTAGCACATGGTGCAACTGGTAAAGGTAATGACCAAGTTCGTTTCGAACTTTCTGTAAAAGCTCTTAACCCTGATCTTGCAATCATTGCTCCTTGGCGTGAATGGACCATCCGTTCTCGTGACGAAGCTATCGACTATGCAGCAGCTCACAACGTACCTGTTCCTGTAACCCATGACCATGACTATTCTATGGACCGCAACATGTGGCATTTGTCCCATGAAGGTTCCGACTTGGAAGATCCCTGGAATGCACCTAAAGATGAACTGTTCATCGTTACCAATCTTCCTGAAAAAGCTCCCGATAAGAAAGAATATGTTGAACTCGAATTCGTTAAAGGTATCCCTGTAGCAGTTAACGGCGAAAAACTTTCCCCGGCTGCTCTTGTTGAAAAACTTAACGAAATTGGTATCCGCAATGGCGTTGGTATCACCGATATGGTTGAAGACCGTCTTGTTGGTATGAAATCTCGTGGCGTATATGAAAACCCGGGCGGTGCAATCATTTACTATGCACACAATGAACTCGAAAACCTCTGCTTGGATCGTGCAACTCAAAGCTTCAAACAAGTTGCTTCCATTCGTTTCTCCGAATTGGTATACGATGGCATGTGGTTCAGCCCGTTGCGTGAAGCTCTGACTGCTTTCGTTAACGAAACCCAACAAACCGTTACCGGTATTGTTCGCCTGAAACTCTACAAAGGCAACATCGTAAGTGCTGGTGCTAAATCTCCGTACTCCCTGTACAGCCAAGAATATGTAACCTTCGGCGAAGACGAAGTTTACAACCAAGCAGATGCAACTGGTTTCATCAACCTGTTCGGCCTGCCTTTGACTGTTCGTGCTCTGATGAAAAAAGGTAATTTGAAATAATGGCTAAACTTTGGGGTGGCCGTTTTAGTAAGAATACTAATGAATTAGTGGACGCATTTAATGCGTCCATTGATTTTGATAAGCGTTTGTATCGCGAGGACATTCGTGGCAGCATTGCACATGCAAAAATGCTTGCTAAACAAGGCATCATTCCTGCTGAAGATGGGGAGACAATTAAAGCAGGTTTAGAGACCATTCTTGCCGATATTGAAGCTGGTAAATTCGATTTTTCTGTAGCACTTGAAGACATTCATATGAATGTAGAAGCACGCCTTACTGAGCGTATTGGTGCTCCTGGTGCTCGTTTACATACTTGCCGTAGCCGTAATGACCAAGTTGCTCTTGATATGCATATGTATATGAAGCGCGAGGTTTCTGAGATTGCTGAACTTTTAATCGCTTTCGAAAAGGCAGTGTTAGAAGTTGCTAAAAAGCATTCTAAAACTTTAATGCCTGGTTATACTCATCTGCAAAGAGCGCAACCGATTACCTTTGCACATCATATGTTGGCATATTTCAACATGCTCCAACGTGATTTCCGTCGTCTTTTAGGCGTATGGGAAGGCGCTGATATGATGCCCTTGGGTGCTGGTGCTATTGCTGGTACTACTTTCCCAATTGACCGTTTCTTCGTAGCTGAACAATTAAACTTCTCTAAGGTTTACAACAACTCTATGGATGCTGTTAGCGACAGAGACTATGTAATCGAATTCCTTTCCTTTGCTAGTACTTTGATGATGCACATGAGCCGTATTTCTGAAGAGATTTGTCTTTGGTCCTCTACCGAATTTGGCTTCGTTGAATTGGACGATGGTTTTGCAACTGGTTCTTCCATGATGCCTCAAAAGAAGAACCCGGATATTTCCGAGCTCGTTCGTGGTAAAACTGGTCGTGTTTATGGTCATCTCATGGCTATGCTCACTACCTGCAAAGGTTTGCCTCTGACCTACAATAAGGATTTACAAGAAGATAAAGAAGGCTTCTTTGATGCTATTGATACCGTTAAATTCACTCTGGCAGTTTATCGTGACATGATTCTCACCATGACTGTTAATGTGGACAAGATGGCAGAAGCAATTTCTAAAGACTTCTCTAACGCAACTGATCTAGCTGATTACTTAGTTCGTAAAGGCTTGCCCTTCCGCAATGCTCACGAAGTATGTGGCAAATGTGTTGCTTATGCAATTCTGAACAATAAATTCTTAGGTGAAATTTCTGTTGCTGAATATCAACAATTCTCCGAACTTATTGGTGAAGATTTGTACGAAGCCTTGAAGCCCTATAATTGTGTTGAAGCTCGTAAATCTTACGGTGGTCCTGCGTTCTCCGAAAACGATAAGCAATTCGTTATCGGTGACGAAGTGCTCGCTAAACAAGAAGCAAAATTGGCAGAATTAAAAGCTAATATCTAAAATTTCATATAGCTTGCAATCTGTTTTTTAGGGTCCTTAGAAGTGCTCAATAGTACTCGATGGGACCCTTTTATTTTTATCTAAATTTAGAATAAACGCATTTGCACAATACCGCGTTTGCATAGAATTGACCTAGGGTGTATAATGTGGCAAATAATACTGTGCTAAAAAGGGATAGTTTGAAATGTTAGGGAAGACTGAATTAACCAGGGAACAAACATGGAATTTGGCTCTGGCTATTGGAAAAGTACTTTTGAAAAATGGTGCCGAAACGTCAAGAGTAGAGGATACTATTACTCGTTTTTGTCATAGCAATAATTGCTTTGATGTTAACGTATTTGTTACTCCAACTATGATTATTATTGGCGATGAAACAGCTGTGAATCCTTCATTGGTCTGTAGGATTCGTTGGCGGTCTAATAATTTGTCTAATATAAGCTTAGTCAACGATTTTACATATAATTTAGATAGCTGGAATAAGAACTATGAGGAAACGTTAGATTATCTTAATGACTTATTGCTTAATCCGCCTTCCTATGGTCTTGCTTTAGGATGTTTTGGCTCTGCGCTGAGTAGTGGTTGTTTTGCGTATCTTTTGGGTGGAAGCTTCAATGATCTTGGTGCAGCATTTATAACAGGTGGTGTCACCATGTTGTTGTTAAAACTCCTAAGCGGTTATCGCATGAGCGTGTTTTGGGAAAATGCTGTGGCAGGTCTTTCTGTAGGTCTTATTGCTCTTTCTTGTTGTGCAGTTAATGCTGATTGTACCCGTACAAATATCATTGTAGGTGCAATTATGCCTTTCTTACCAGGGCTCGCGTTTACTAATGGCCTAAGGGACTATATGGCAGGGGATTTAATCAGTGGCAACTGTCGAACCGCAGAAGCATTACTTTTTGCAATATCGTTAGCTATTGGACTTGCTGCCAGTCTTCTTGCTTGGCATAATTGGGGGTGGGCATTATGGAGATAGATTATCTTAGTGCTTTCTTTTTTGCCTTTCTTGCTACCTGTGGCTTTGGTTTTATTTTGCAGGTTCCCTTAAAATCCTTGCAAACAAGCGGTATTATTGGTGCTGTAGGCTGGGTAGTTTTTATTCATATTGCAAGAACATTAGGGCATAGTACTGCTTATGCTAATTTTACAGCTACTATTATCATTGCTTTAATGAGTGAATTCGCAGCGCGTGTTAGCAAGCAGCCAGTTAATATCTATGTTATTCCTGGTATTATTCCCTTGGTTCCTGGTCTTGGGATGTATCAAGGCATGACACAAATTATTAGCGGGCATTATGAGTATGGTATGAATATTCTAATGCATGCAGGAAGTGACGCTGGTGCTATTGCCATGGGAATGATGCTTGTAACTAGTATTTTCCGCATGTTTAAGATTACTAATGAGCAAGGCAAAGTTCTGAGAGAAAAAATGAAAAAGAGACAATAATTTAGTTATAATATTTGGAGGAAAATATAATGCAAGAAATCGATGTTTTAGATTATAGTGAACAAATTTTAAAAGCATTGCCGAAAGGAGTTTTTCTGAATACTAAGGCAGGAGACAAAAAGAATTCCATGACTATTGGCTGGGGCGCCCTTGGCCGTCAATGGAACAAAACATGCTTTACTATTATGGTACGTCTTTCTCGTTATACCAAAGGCCTTACTGATGAAAATCCTGCATTCACCTTAAGTGTGCCATTAAAAGGCGATTTTAAAGAAGCTGTTGCTATATGCGGAACTAAATCTGGCCGTGATATGGATAAGCTTGCTGCTTGCAAATTTGACATTGCTGATGCAGAAACTGTGGATGGATTTATCATTAAAGGCTGTGGCTTACATATTGAATGTGAAATTGCTGACGTTCGTGTAATGGATGCAACAACTAGAAGTCAAGAAGTAAAAGATGCTTGGTATAAAGACGAAGATTGGCATGTTTATTATACTGCTCTCGTTAAGAAAGCATATATTGAATAAAACGTCTTACAAAAAAGACATTCTGTGATTTACGCAGGATGTCTTTTTTATTGCTTTATGTGAATATTTGCTCAGAGAGGCAGAATAAAAATTTTGTGCTATAATATAAATAAGTTCTGAAAATTTAGACAGAAATTTAGATGCGGAAAGAAATGGGAAATATCCATGTTATTTGATTTATCGCTTGTCCAGTTGATAACAATTTGTGCAAGCTCTTTTATTATTGGTATGTCCAAAACTGGTATTCAGGGAATAACTGCAATATCCGTGCCATGTATGGCTATTGCCTTTGGAGCAAAAGAGTCTACAGGAGTAGTTCTCCCACTGCTTTGCATGGCAGATGTTATTAGCGTGGCGTATTTTAGAAAATCGGCTGATTTGGGTGTTGTTGTGCGTATGCTTCCTGCAGCTATTGCAGGCTTCTTTTTAGCGATTTATATTGACACCTTTATTCCTGTAACAGGCTTTAAAACACTTTTAGGTGCAACCTTGCTGCTTGTTTTTGGCATTATGCTGTGGAGCGAATATTGTGGTAAAGAAAATAAATATTCTGGTACATGGTGGTATACTGTGTTTTTCGGAGTATTAGGTGGCTTTGTTACCATGGTTGCCAATGCTGCTGGTGCTGTTATGGCGATTTATCTTCTTTCGATGAAGAAAGGGAAGATGGAGTTTATCGGCACAAATGCCTGGTTTTTTATGCTTGTAAATCTGATTAAGCTTCCTTTGCAAATTTTCTTCTGGCACAATATTACTTGGGATATTATTAAACTTGATTTATGTATGCTCCCGTGCATTTTTGCAGGAGCAGCTTTAGGGTTATTGCTTGTGAAAAAGTTTAGCGATAAGTCCTTCAAAATGTATATTCAGGTTGTTACAGCTATCTCCGCTTTGATGATGTGTTTGAGCTAGCTTTTATAATTGAAATGAGAAATTGAAAGACTGTATTTTCAATGAAATGCAGAAATGGAGTTGTTTACATGGTATGTTCTACGGATATGCTTGACTTCCTACGCGAGGAAGGAGTTTCGGAAAAGATAGTAAGCGAAATTGAATATTTCCGTCGTCATTATGCAGTAAGTGATTCGGAAAAAAGCCGCATTTGTGAACCCCAATTCCAATACTATGGGAAGGATATTTGGGAACAAGCGGCGGCAGCAATCCTTGCAGGAGAGAACATTCTGTTGGATGGACCCAAGGCTACTGGCAAAAATGTTTTAGCACAGGGTCTGTCTGCGGCATTTGGACGTCCATCTTGGGATGTATCCTTCTATATCAACATCGACGCAGAAACGCTAATCGGTGCTGATACCTTTGAGGATGGAGCGGTTAAATTACGCAAGGGCCCCATTTTCCGCGTTGCAGAAGAGGGTGGCTTCGGTATTCTGGACGAAATCAATATGGCGAAGAATGAGTCATTGGCTGTATTGCATGAGATTCTGGATTTTCGTCGCCAAATTGATGTTCCTGGCTATGGTCGTATTGCGCTACATGAAGCTACTCGCTTTATCGGTACTATGAATTATGGTTATGCAGGAACCCGTGAGGTCAATGAGGCGTTAGCATCTCGTTTTATGGTTGTTCGCATGCCGGTCATTAGTATTAGTAATCTGGAGAAATTGATTAAGACGCAATTTCCGAATGTTAAACCTGAGTATATCAAGCAGTTTGCGTTGTTGTTTGACGAGATTAGGCAAAAAAGTGAGAGTGGTGAGATTTCCACCAAAGCTTTGGATTTGCGTGGACTTTTGGCGTCCATTCGCTTAATGGAACGTGGACTTAAGGTTGGCAAGGCGTTGGAGCTTGGTATGGTTAACAAGTGCTTTGATAGTTACGAACGTCAGTTAGTATTGGATCTTATGGCTGTGAGAATTCCTGGTAATCTGAGCGCTGAGGATATTTGCCATGGATGATATTGACAGCTTTGAGAAGCGACGTGCACGCAACCTAGTGTGGAGTACTGCTGGTACACAGGATTTTGAGCCGCCTTTATTGGTGTATGATGGTGAATGCAAAGCAGATCTCTATTGGAACAGCGTAATCGGTGCAATTTATAGGCACTTTGATTGGACTGCACTACAAGCTTTTTATTGTAGTTTTGAAGAAGATCGTTGGCGTGGGGTAAAGGAAAATCTTTTTTGGTTGGCACTGGAACAAGCGGCTTATGCTATCGAGGTTAAAGACCGTCCTGCTTATGCATTGCTGCGCAAAGAATATGTACAAAAAGCCTTAGCAGATATGAATCTTGAAAAGGCTGCTCTAAATCATGATGATTCTATGAGCTATCGTCTGCTTCTAGGCCATGTGCAACGTATCAATGCTGAATTGGGTGGTGCGTCAAATAAGTTTGGGAATAAGCCTGGGCAGCATTTAGGCGAGCGTGAATTAGGCTTACTGGATGCAGTTGAGCATTCGACTAATCTTGACACAGCCCAGATTATTCAAACGCTGCAAACTGCTTTCGACAAGTATCTTGAGAATAGAACCATTCTAGGTTTTTCCTTGAAACATCTTGGCCTTTGGGGACCAGTGTGGGAAACTGTGACCGAAGATATTCAACATTTTAGGTTACCATTCTTAAAGCGTCGACGCGCTGCGATTCGTGCTATGGCCTTTGGGGTGGCAGAACATAGCTTTGAGCATACTGGAAATGGGCATGAAAATAATGGGCTGTTTCCTCAAAATAGTAGGGAGCAGGAAAACTTTTGGAAATATATAAATAACTATTTCGGTAAACCGCTGTATCAGGAGCAGGATATCCGCCAACTAGAACGCAGACTTTGCACTGGAAATGATACGGCTTGTCGACTGTACTATACTCGTGGAGATTATGCAGAGAAGCTAGAGACGGGACCATTTGTAGCAACACACAACCGCAGTGCAGAAAAAGCACTTCCTGTCAATCGAGCTGCTTATGAGGCACATAGCGTACAGTATAATCATATCATCAACAACATGGTCTCTCGTTTTCGCAATTCGTTGCTGGTACATTTAGAGCAGCAAGAGGTGCGTTCGCGAAGTGGACAATTAAACGTGAATAGAATATGGCGTGGTCTGTTACTCGAAGAAAAGCATTTGTTTAATAGAGTTCTTCCAGGGGATCCAGGCAATATCACCGTAGATTTGCTATTGGATGGGTCTAGTTCCCAGTCTTCTCGTCAGCAGACAATTGCAGCTCAGGCCTATATATTGGCTGAAAGCCTTACTCGTTGTCGGATACCCGTAAGAATAACTTCGTTTTGTTCCATGAGCGGGCATACTATCATGACAATTTATCGTGATTACGATGAGCCAGAAAACAACGAGCGCGTATTTCGTTATTTTACAGCTGGTGGCAATAGAGATGGCTTGGGCGTGAAAATGCTAACCGATATGATGCGTACTAACCCGGCTGAACATCGGCTGATGATTACTCTGTCGGATTGTGAGCCATATGATATGATTGCAATTATGGATGCTCCTAACCATCAGGTTCCCTATGAGGGTGAGGATGCCATCAATGCAACTGCATCGGAGGTGCGTCGTGCCATTGCAGAAGGTATTAGTGTAATGTGTATCTTTACTGGTGAGGAACGTGCTCTACCTGCTGCTCGACGTATTTATGACCGACATTTTGTACGCATTCGCAATTTAGGTTTTATGGCGGAGGCAGTAAGCAATTTGCTGCAAAGTGTTATCCGCAGTTATGATCCAGGTAATGCCTAGCGTATAATGAATAATTTTCTTATAGGGTGGTTTTTATCATAAAACGTGTTAGTGATTACAATTTTAGAGAATTAAATAATCAATATATTTTTGTAGCAAGCACCGTGTTTAATGAATTATTGGTTGAGAGCTTTCCTATGGATATGGAGACCAATGGTTTTTTGGGATATGCCTTCATTGACCATGAGCAAGGTATGGGAGTCGAGGTTCTCTGCACGGGAAATTTTAATGCAGAAAGTAAAGCATTAAGATTGGAAAAGGAAGACGTTCTGTCTAGGGTTACCATACCTATGGAAGCTATAGCAGAGATGGATATTCTTGTAGTTCCTAGTAATGCACCTGTGCTGGAAATTTTTAGTGCCAAGGTTAAGTTGGTCAATTTAGAGCATGCTTGTGCTGAAAATGTTCTTGCAACAAGGAAAGTTGTTAATATGGACTCTTGTCGCCGTAACTATTATCCTGATGATATATATGTTCAGCTTATTAAGGGTGATGAACAGATTGAACAATGCAGTGTTAGAGTTGAGGGAATTGAAAAGTTTAGCCTGTATGGTACCTTGTTAAATGAACCTACAAAGGAATTTGGCGTGCATCAAGGAGATAAGATTTCATTCTTCAACGTTAAAAATGCGCAGGGAATAATGTGCATAGCGGTTTTTGAGTAAAGAAAAAGCCCCTACAGTTTTCTAACTGTAGGGGTAATTTTTATTTCTTTTTGATTTTATCTGTGATAGCTATATCAACCTCGAACAAGCGATTCCAAGGGAAGTTAATGGTAAAGTTTGTTTGCTTGGTGAAGTTGTATTTTTTAGCCATGGATTTAGTAATGTCAGCTGCATTCTGAAGTATTAGCTTTTGACTTGCACCTAAGTCATATTTTAATTCTTCACGACCACTCTTTGACAATTCCTTGGAAATAGCAAGCCTTGTATTGCTTTGATAATACCAGTCATCTATTAGACGCTGACGAATGAGCTTGTGTTTATAATTTTCACTCATATGCTCAGCAAACATTCCTTGTGCTATGGCGTAGCCAATGGCATTATCTGCAGTATTCCAACCGTTGTACGCACTAAATCTACCCAAATCAACATTTTTGCTTAATGTCTCCATAAAACCATTATCCGCTCCGTTAGAATACGAGATATCGGCTAAAGAGATTTTTTTATTTTCATTAAGTAACTGCTGTAATTGAGCAATAAAATTGCGGTTCGCGACGTTGGGGAAGGGCTGATTATCAGAATAAGTTGAATCTTTTACGATACCATCCGAAGGGCTGTTGATTGCCAGAAGCATGTCTGCGTTGGCATCTGTTCTAATGCCACCGGCTGCAGATATTTGCACAGGTACAGAATCGTACAATGTTGCATCGCTGTATTGTGGAAGTGTGTTAGCACCGGAACCAGGCGCGTAAAGTATTTGAACTTTGGGAGTTAGGCCATTAGCTTCGTTGTAGGCACGTGCGATGAGTAGTAGACCCAGCTGATCCACACCGTCAATTATTGCTAATTGATTTTTTGGTACATCGAAAAGCTCTCTTCCTAACTTGCAGCTTTCTAGATGTGTTGCACTGTGTGGAGAATTGTCATCTTTGCCAATGGCAAGATAATGAAAACGGTTCATCAAAGAAAGACGAATTAAACTTCTATTGATATCATAATTTTTTTTACGACGTTCAAGCCAATCGCCAAGATTTTCCTTTTTCATATTGCGCTCGAGCGCTTGGATGGTAAGTTTTTCAGTAATTGGCAGAGTGCTTTGAATTTTTTTATCCAGAAGTTCACTATAAGCGAAAATACTAGGACCAACTTCTGAATAGTATGGAGGCTCTACGCGTCCTTTGGAAGCACGAGGCGTACGCATAATAGTAGAAAATGCGTAAATTTTCATTTTGGTATCTCTGGCAAGCTCTGCTAATGCATTCACTCTTGCATTTAATACTTGCGTGCTTTCGTTATGCGTGCGAGAGGCAACCAATCCACCATAAATCAAGCTATCTGTACTGATAACCGCTGCATCTGCATGAATGCTTTTTTCTTTAAGCCAATCTAAAAGTGCAGTAGGATTTCCGCTCGAAAGGTGACTTGCTATTAATTTGTCAGGAGGCATGATTAATTTGACACCTGCAGGTTCTACGCTTTCTTTGACATAGCTTGAGCAAACAGGTCTATTGTCGAGAGGAATAAACAGAATTTGCAAATCTTTTGCATATACATTACTGGTAAATAGAGTAGTGTTTAATGCTGCTATTACTAATAATTTATTTAATTTCATCTGTATTCCTCCTTCTAAAATGTTAAAATATATTGTAATACAAAATCCGAAATTATTCTAGTAAAATGTTGACTTATACTTTTACTGTGCTATAATTACTAGATAGAAATCATAATATTGCAAGAAGTAATGCGGAGGACAAGTTTCCTTGAACACCTTTCAGAAAGTGTCGTCTAGGCTGTGAGCGACATAGGTTACTGGGTTAACACACCACCTTCAAACTGGCTGCGGAAAGCTTAGGCAAGTATGACAGTCCGTATTATCGGCGTTAACGATACCGAGTGGGTCATGTATGTGACCAATTAGGGTGGAACCGCGGTTTACTCCGTCCCTTGGTGGGATTGGAGTTTTTTTATTTTTGCATATCAATTTTAGGAGGATATTATGGCTGATATTAAAGTTACTTTAAAAGATGGCAGCGTTAAAGAATTCGCTGCTGGTTCCTCTTTGCTGGAAATTGCAAAGGGCTTAAATCAAAAGCTTGGCAAACAAGCTCTTTTGGCTGTTGTAGATGGCGTAAACAAGGACCTTTCCGATGTTTTAGATCATGATGCAGCTGTTGAATTTGTAGTACCCGATACTCCGGAAGGCTTGCACGCAATCCGTCATACTGCAGCTCACGTAATGGCTCAAGCAATCCAACATCTCTTCCCGGATGTTAAATTTGCAATTGGACCTGCAATCGATAAGGGCTTCTACTATGACCTGGATTCTGAACATGTTTTCACTCCGGAAGATTTGGCTGCTATTGAAAAAGAAATGGCAAAAATCGTTAAGCAAAACATTCCTCTGGTTCGTAGCGAAATTTCTCGCGCAGAAGCTCTTGAAATGTTTGCTGCAAAAGACGAAAAATATAAAGTTGAACTTATCAACGATTTGCCGGAAGATGCAATTATTTCCATCTACACTCAAGGCGATTTCACTGACCTTTGCGCAGGTCCTCACTGCCCGTCCACTGGTCGCGTAAAAGCATTTAAATTGCAATCCATCGCTGGTGCTTATTGGAGAGGCAACGAAAAGAACAAAATGCTGCAACGTATTTATGGTACTGCATTCCCTTCCAAAGAAGAATTGGATGAATACATCCATATGATGGAAGAAGCTGCTAAACGTGATCATCGTAAACTTGGTAAAGAACTTGATATCTTTGCTCTGATGGACGAAGGTCCTGGCTTCCCGTTCTTCCTGCCCAATGGCATGATTATTCGTAACGAATTAATTAACTACTGGCGTCAAGTTCATCGTCGTTATGGCTACGAAGAAATCAAAACTCCGATGATTCTGAACCGTGCTCTTTGGGAACGTTCTGGTCACTGGGATCACTATCGTGAAAACATGTACTTCACCGAAATCGACGAAATGGATTATGCAGTTAAGCCTATGAACTGCCCTGGCGGTATGCTGGTTTACAAAATCCATCCGCACTCCTATAAAGAACTGCCTATTCGTGCTGGTGAATTAGGTTTGGTACACCGTCATGAATTGTCCGGTGCGCTTCATGGCTTGTTCCGTGTTCGCTGCTTTACTCAAGACGATGCTCATATCTTCATGATGCCTTCTCAAATTCGCAGCGAAATCAAAAACGTTATTTCCCTCTTTGACGAAGTATATGCAACCTTTGGCCTGACCTATCATGCAGAACTGTCCACTCGTCCTGAAAACTCCATGGGCGATGATGCTACTTGGGAACTGGCAACTCAAGGTCTCCGCGATGCTCTCGAAGATTGTGGCTTGGACTATGTAATCAACGAAGGTGATGGCGCATTCTATGGTCCTAAGATTGACTTCCATCTGAAAGACTCCATCGGTCGTACCTGGCAATGTGGTACTATCCAATTGGATATGCAACTGCCTGAAAAATTTGACCTGACCTATACTGGCGAAGATGGTCTTAAACATCGTCCTGTTATGATTCACCGTGTAGTATACGGTTCTATCGAACGTTTCATTGGTATTCTTATTGAAAACTATGCTGGTGCATTCCCTGCATGGTTAGCTCCTTGCCAAGTTCGTGTTCTTCCTATCACCGACAAACAAGCTGATGCTGCTCGTGCATTGGATCAAAAATTCTTTGAATTGGGCATTCGTTCTAAACTTGACGATCGTAATGAAAAACTCGGTTACAAGATCCGCGAAGCTCAAATTCAAAAAGTTCCTTACACCCTGGTTATTGGCGATAAAGAAATCGCAGAAGGTACTGTAAACGTTCGTCGTCGTGGCGAAGGCGATATTGGTGCAATGAAGATTGAAGACTTTATTGCAATGCTCCAAAAAGAAATCGCAGAAAAGAAATAATTTAAAAGTTTCGTAGCAAGTCTTTGCTATGCTAGCCCTCCTAAAGGTATTTTAAGATGCTTTTGGGAGGGCTTTCGTGTTGGGTTTTATTTGCTTTTTTACATGAAAAATATAACTTTAAAATAAATATGAAAATACTTTTTTGTGGTAAATTTTGAAAAAATGCTATATAATTATTCTGTTATCTAGTAGTGTTTTATTGATAATTTTATCGGATATATTGTTGTAAAGTATCTGCGTTATTACAAGATATTGCGCATGTATTTGTTTTATGTAATTAACTTTGATGGAGGGTGTTAATTATGTTTGATTCAGTTGATATGACAAAGAAATTGAAAAAAGGTGAATACTCCAAGAAGTTAGAAGAACTTGGTATGGAGCTTGGCTTAGTGCAACGTCGTGCTCGCGAAGAAGCAAGACCTGTTATTATTGTTTTTGAAGGTTGGATTGGCTCCAGAAGAAGTGTAATCATTAATACTATGATGCAAAATATGGATGCCCGCGGCTTTGACGTTCTTTCTACCACAGAGATTTCTAAAGTAATGGATAGACCCGCTTTTGAATATTTTTGGAATAATTTGCCTGCATGGGATGGTATGCGCGTATTCCATCGTAGCTGGTATTATCTTAAACATTATCATGAATTCAAGAATAACAAAGATGTAGCAGCTCGCTATACTTTTGATCATATCAATGGCTTTGAAAAAGCTTTGACAGATGACAACTATATTATTCTCAAGTTCTTCCTGCACCTTAGTGAAGATGAACAAAAGAAGAGTATGGAAGATACCAATCAATTGGGCAATTTATTCTACGAGAAATACATAAAGGAAAAAGAAGACAGTAAACAAGATTGGTCTTATAAAGGTGTTTATAAGGAATATGATGAAATGCTTACTAAGACCAATACCGCAAACGCTCCGTGGCATGTTATTCATGCAGATAATGTAAAATTTGCGACCATTCAAGTAATGGAAACTATTGTCAAAGAAGTTAATGCTAAACTTGACGAAGGCAAAATCGATTCTCCAGAAGAAGTTCGTGGGGAAGTAAAATATGATGCTCTGTCCAAAGTTAATCCTTCTCAAGAGTTGTCTAAAGAAGAATATAAAGAAAAACTTGAAAAATACCAAAAGAAGCTTCGTAAACTGCAAATGGAAATGTACAAACGTGGTATTAGTGCGGTTATTGGTTTCGAAGGCTGGGATGCAGGCGGTAAAGGCGGTGCAATCCGTCGTTTGACTTCCGGTTTGGATCCTTTGGGCTATCAAGTATTCCCCGTTGCAAGCCCGACTGTTGTAGAAAGAAACTACAACTATCAATGGCGTTTCTGGGTTCATCTTCCTAAGAGTGGTGAAATTTCCATCTTTGACCGCACTTGGTATGGTCGTGTAATGGTAGAACGCCTGGAAGGCTTTGCTAAAGCAAACGAATGGCAAAGAGCTTTTGGCGAAATCAACGAAATGGAAAAACAATGGGCTGATGCAGGCATGGTTGTTTGCAAGTTCTGGTTGCAAATTGATAAGGATGAACAACTTCGTCGTTTTACTGAACGTCAAAATACTCCTGAAAAACAATGGAAGATTACTGACGAAGACTGGCGTAATCGTGAAAAATGGGAAGCTTATGAAGATGCTGTCAACGAGATGATTGTTCGTACTAACACTGATTATGCACCTTGGACCATTGTTGAAGGTAATAATAAATATTATGCTCGTCTCAAAGTAATGAAGACTGTTATCGACCTCTTCGAAAAGAGACTTGCTAAAAAATAAGAGGTAAAAATTTGTCCTGGCTGATTAAAAACACTATAAAAGAATATAGGGAAAACGAGTTGGGCGGAGATGTTTTTCCGCCCGGACTGCGTCATAGTGTTGCCTTTATATACCCCAATGTTTATCATTTAGGAATGTCCAACTTGGGCATGCATATACTTTACCAAATGATTAATGCAAGAGGGGACAGTGCTTGTGAAAGGTTTTTCCTTCCGGATGCAAAGCTTATAAAAGAACATGAAAAGACACGTACGCCTCTTCTTAGCATGGAGAGCATGCGTCCTTTGTCAGATTTTGACGTAATCTTTGTAATGCTGTCTTTTGAATTAGATTATGATAATTTGCTCAAGGTTTTAGACTTGGGAAATGTCAAGCTTCGTGCCAAAGATCGTAATTCAAGGGAACCCTTGTTAATTATTGGTGGTCCATGTGCAACTTTTAATCCGGAGCCCTTATCTCAAGTGGCAGATGCTTTTGTAATTGGTGAGGGTGAGGAAACTGTCCAAAGGATATTGGATGAAATCTATGCCGGAGATACCAAAGCAGATCGCTTGGAGCGACTTTGTCAAATTCCTGGAGTCTATGTTCCTAGTTTTTATGAAGCTAACTATGATGAGGATGGTAATTTTGTTGGTTTAGTTCCGACAGGAAAGGCGCCCAATAAAATTGCTCGTCAATGGGTTAAGGATATTGATGCGTATCCTCATACATCTGTTATACTAACAGATAAAACTGAATTTGAAGATATGTATATCGTGGAAGTGGCTCGAGGCTGTGGTCGCCATTGCAGATTCTGTATGGCTAGCTATTGCTTTAGAAAGCCACGTCCTCGTAAATTAGAAAATATTTTGGCTGATATTGCCAATCGCCCAGAACGCACTAAAAAAGTAGGACTTATGGGTGCTGCAGTTTCTGACCATCCGGATATTAAAAAGTTAACTACCTACTTGGTTGAGCAAGGAGTTAGTTTTTCCGTTGCTTCTTTGCGTGCAGATACTTTGGACGAAACTATGTGCGAAGCATTGGCTAATAGTGGTCAACGCACAATGACCGTTGCTCCCGAAGCTGGTAGTGAACGCATGCGTGCAGCTATTAACAAAGGCATTACTGAAGAGCATATTTATCGTGCATGCTCATTGGCTGCTGGTGCAGGTATGCGCAATATTAAGCTTTACTACATGATTGGTCTCCCAGGGGAAGAAGATATTGATATCGAAGAAACTGTGGAGATGATTAAGCGTGTACGCAAAAAAATGGATGAAGTGGGTAATAAAGGAGAACTTGTTATTTCTGTAAATGGCTTTGTTCCTAAACCTTTTACTCCCTATCAATGGGCTCCGTTATGTAATGTAAAAACTTTAAAACGTCGCTTCAAAATGCTCAACGATGGATTAAAAAAGGATAAACGAATTAAGCTCATTACTGAATCTCTGAAAGAAACAGTAGTGCAAGCAATTCTTGCCCGTGGCGATAGGAAAATGGGAGATGCACTTTTGGAAGCTCATGAGAGTGGACAAAACTTGAAGTCTGTTTTGAAAATGCGTGGCATAGATGCAGATGAATTGGCGGAGAGAGAACTTCAACCTGGCCAAGTTCTTCCATGGAGTCATCTTGATATGGGTGTTACAGAAGATTATATGATTAAAGAGCTTGCTCGCAGTCAAGAGGGCAAGTTTACTCCTATGTGTTTTGATAATTGCACTCGTTGTGGCGTGTGTAAAAGATAATGATGAATGCTGAATGCTGAATTAAAAACATTGCGAATTGCGCATTGCGAATTGGTATTCAGTATTTTTTTATAAAGGTATTTGCTATGAAAAATTTTATTATAGATAATTCTGAAGGCGTGTTTTTCGGAACCTTTCCTGCTCTTTCTGAAGCGGGCTTTATAAATGCATGTAG
>JAKSOJ010000020.1 GCA_024405645.1 Phascolarctobacterium sp.
GCCTCGCCAAGAAAAAGCCTCTTTGGGTAGAGCTTGGACTACAGACAATTCATGAGCGTACAGCACAAAGTGTTAATCGTGGTTATCCTCTCGCAGTTTACGATGAGGCTATGGAAAAGCTTGCCAAAATTAATGTACATCGTATTACCCACATTATTCTCGGACTCCCAGGAGAAAGCAAAGCCGATATGCTTGCCACGGTTAAATATGTGGGAGAAAGAACAGATGGTATCAAGCTTCAGCTTCTGCATGTATTGGAAAACACTGCTCTTGCCAAAGACTATCTCGCCGGCAAATTTCAAGTATTAGAACAAGAAGAATACTACGAGCTTCTTGCTGATTGTGTAGAAGCTCTTCCTGAAAGCTGTGTCATTCATAGACTCACTGGTGATGGACCTAAAAAGCACCTCATCGCACCTTTATGGAGCGGAAATAAGAAGCGTGTCCTTGCAGATATACAAAAAGTTTTTAAAGAGAGAGGTATAATAAATCTTATATAAAAACGTGAAAGATTTGCGTTTAAATATCTTATACGAAAAACGCGAAAGATTTGCGCTTAAATATCTTATATAAAAACCGCGAAAGATTTGTGTTTAGACATCTTATATAAAAACGCGAAAGATTTGCGTTTATACATCTTATATAAAAAACGCGAAAGATTTGTGTTTATACATCTTATATAAAAAACGCGTAAAGCGTACGGACCCATGTCCTTTTACGATTTCAACGCAGTATAAACCAAATATCTCGCGTTTTAAAAAGCAAAAAACCTGTGAGACAAATCTCTCACAGGTTTAAATTTCTATGTGGTCGGGGCGGCGAGATTCGAACTCACGGCCTCTTGTACCCGAAACAAGCGCGCTACCAAACTGCGCCACGCCCCGACATTTGTTGCATTAGCAACAGATAAGATTATACTTGAAAGTAGTCATCTTGTCAATATCTTTTTGAAAATAATTGTCTTAACCTTGGGTTACAACACGGATAGAAGTAACTTCAAAAGCCTCTGCAATAGCAGGCAGAATTTCACGTTCGATATTGGTACGATGCAATTCGCTTTCAGCTACAAGCATAATACGAGTATCAGCATAATTGATGTTATGAACACGGCTAACGAGACGTTTAAAGGTTTCTTCACCAATGATTTCTTTCAATTTTTGCAAACGTTCAAAAACTGCAGGTTTTTCTTTTTTCATACGCACTTCCAGGGGAGAGAAGGGTATGGTAACAACACGAGCATCACGAGCAAGAACGTAATTCTCTTCGCCTTCACCAGGCACAACTAAATCGGCACGCATAGTATAATCCTCCTATATCAAGTAATATAAAACAATTTCAGTAATAATATTATAATTCAACAGAACTTTTCCGTCAACAAGCAGGATTTTTTCATTTTTGCTAGAATACAAATTAAGTAAATATTTAATTCTAGGAGGAATCGTTCCATGTTTGAAGAATTTAAAAAATTCGCGATGCGCGGCAATGTTATAGATATGGCTGTTGGCGTTATCATCGGCGGTGCTTTTGGTAAAATCGTTGGTTCTTTAGTTAGTGATGTAATCATGCCTCCCATCGGTATGGCTATGGGCAAGGTTAACTTCACCGATCTTTTTGTTGCTCTTAACGGTAAAGAATATGCTACTCTCGAAGCTGCTAAAAAAGCAGGTGCTCCTGTTTTGGCATATGGCAATTTCATGCAAACCGTTTTGGACTTCATCATCCTTGCATTTGTTGTATTCCTGATGATCCGTCAAATCAACAAGATGACTCCGGAACCGGAACCTGCTCCGGAACCCAGAGTATGCCCCTTCTGCAAATCTACAATTCCCGACGACGCAACTCGTTGCCCCCATTGCACCTCTCAACTTGATTAATATCTAGTTATAAAAAATATGACCTGTGAGTTTCTTACTCACAGGTCTTTATTTTTTGCATTTATAGCATTCACAAATTTAGATTTATTGATTTGAAGGCTTTCGCAGTTCTGGAGCGGGCAAAAGATCCTCCGCGTTTAGAAAAGTACCATCCGTAAAGTATAGACCTGTTACAATGAATTCGAAGGTACAATTATCTCCGTCCTTTTGCAAAATACCATTATCCCTAGAGAATATATAGCCTATATTGTCATACTTTTCCCACTCATGAATAATGGGATCGCCTAAGCGATAATTTGCCTTCTCATATTGCGAAGCCACATCTTCTATATAATGCAGTTCGCGTTGCGCAATTCTTCCTTTAGAGTTTCTGACAATGATGAGTCCTTCTATTTGGTTTATTTCTTTAGAGTTATCAAGAATACTGTAGCTAACCCTATAACGGAATTTATCCCAACCAAAATAGTTCTTACTTCTTATAAATTGCACGGAAGCATCTTTAGCAGCAACATATTTGCTCATCTCAAAATTAACTTCTGCATTTAACTCATCCAGCTTTTGCATGGCTAAAATATCTCTGAGCAAAACTGTTTCCAAGGCATTTGTAACAGAAACGGCTCGCCAATATTTACCGCCTTCCATAGGAATCATTCTAACATTAACGGTCAGGTCTGCATCTAGCTGCAAATCGCGAAAAACAACAGCAACTATTACCGCGCCGTCCTCTTTTTCGATAACATGGGCAGTTCTAAAACGCAAATATTTGAAGTTGATATGACGCTCAAAAAACTTATATTCTGGTTCGTCTGGAATTTTCCCTAATTCTAGAACGTCAAAAGCACTAATATCCAAAGTGATTTTCTTTTGTCCTATCTTACTATGGCCAGTTATAATCTTTCTATGGGTCTTATTCCTCTTATTGCTATCATCCTGCTTTTTATGCTTGCCCTCTTCTATTTGCTTGCGAAGCTGAGCAGACAATTTTTTAACAGTATAATCCTTTAAACCAACTGCCAAACGACCGACAGGAGTATCGGGGTCCAAGGTTTCTGCGCGAATTTGGTCATAAGCATCGCTATATACTGCTTCCAAATCGCAGTATTTATCAAACTGACGAAGGTCATGGTTTCTAAATGCGTCAAAAACCATATACGCCGAAAAATACGGTGTTCTCTTGAGTTTAAAATGATACACTCCGACTAAGCTAGCAATAATGCCAAAGAATATTACAAAAGCTATGAGTATTTTCTTTTTATAGGAAGAACCTTTCTTTTTTTCTTCCATAATAAGTCACCTCAAAATTTCAAAAATTGGACTCGCCTTATTTTTCCGGCACAGGTAAATCCTTCAAAGCCTCTAAAACCTTACCATCAGCGAGAACAAGTTTATTTAAAGCATATTGGCAAGTGTAGTTTTCTGCGCCCTTGGCAGCAATACCACGTTCACGACCCAAAATAGAGCCAAGCACATCTCTCTTAGTCCAGGTCTCTGTGAAAACTTTGTCAGAAGAATAACCAGCCTGAGCATACTTAATAACCAAGCCAGTGATATTCAAATCTTCGCGTTGAGCAATTTGGCCTTGTTGATTCAGCATAATGAACTCGCCTTCAACCTCGGCGATTCTCTTGTTCTTATCTGGCAGGCAATAAGCAATTGTATAGGTAAATTTGCTGGTAGGAATGATTCCGCCACTCTTTTTAACTTCGGCTTTAGCATCCTTTACAACGAAAAGTCTACCCATTTCGTCTCGAATTTGCTTATTAAAGCTAGCAAGCTTTTCCATTGCAGCTTTATCACGTTCAAGAGCAAGGTCAACGACGTTCATTACTTGAGTAACCTTCCATTGACCATTGTCTTTAGGTTCCATTTTTAATTTAAGATAAAAGTCTTTATCTACTTGAATATCATGGAATTTGCCAGTTACGATAGTGCTACCATCAGCTCTTTCAGTAGTAGTTACATCTTTGAAACGCATATATTTAAAATTCAAATGGCGTTCCATATATTTCTTTTGAGCTGCTTTAACATCATCGCTAATGTTTAAAATATCAAGAATATTGGTTTTCTTCTTTTCGGGCACAGTTTGATTTTGAGCATCAGCTACAGGATCTTGTTTTTTGCCAGCGATAGCCTTGCGAGCTTGGTCGGACAATTTAGCAACAACGCTTCCCTTGATTCCACCAAATATTTGATCCAAGGTAGGATTCTTAGAAACTGTCTTCTCTGCAATTTGATCATAGGCATTGCCATAAACTGCTTCAATATCTACGTATTCTTCAAATTTAGCTACATTATGATTTTTAGCTCCGTCATAGGCTTGGTAAATTGAATATGCAGGTGTTTTGGTAAAGATTAAGAAATAGTATCCTGCGCATGCAACCAAGCAAAAAACAACAGCTATTAAAAACATTAATTTTTTACTCATAATATTCTCCTTGTAAGATAATCTTTCTTCCTATAGTTTACCTTAAAGCAGGATATTTCGCAATGAATAAAAAATCCCCGACTCGTTTTAGAATCAGGGATTTTAATGATTTTACTTAATCTTTTCAGAGCAAGTTAAATTTTATTTCAGAGCCTCTTCAACTTCTTTACGAAGAGGAATGGACGGAACTGCACCAGGACGAGTTACTGCGATGGAAGAAGCCTTCGCACTCATCTTGAGAACATCAGGAATAGCCATTCCTTCGGAAAGACCAGCTAAGAAATAACCAGTGAAGGTATCACCAGCAGCAGTAGTATCCACTGCCTTAACCGGGAAAATCGGTTGATAGAATTCAGTATTGCCTTCAGCAAACATTGCTCCATCTTTACCAAGAGTAAGAACAATCTTAGCCTTGGGGAACTTTTCTTTCATGCTAGCAATGATTTCCTTAGGATCAACCAAACCAGTGATTTGTCCACCTTCAATTTCATTCAGAAGGAAAATGCTAATCTTGGTCATATCTACTTCATTCAATTTTTCATTGAACGGAGACGGATTTAACGCGATTTGCATGCCCTTTTCATATGCTTTATCAACAATGTAACCAAGCATATTAACTTCGTTTTGCAGAAGCAGGATATCGCCAGTTTCAAAACCAGCTAAAACTTCATCAACATATTCAGCGGTTAATTTTTGGTTAGCACCACCATAGAGCAAAATGCAGTTTTGTGCATTCTTGTCAATTTGGATAATGGCATGGCCAGTGAATTCATCAATTTGACGAATGTAATCACCATTTACGCCATGTTCCTTGCATGCGTCAAGGAAAACCAAACCATCGGGGCCAATCATACCAGCATGATAAATATTAGCACCAGCCTTTGCCAAAGCAACGGATTGGTTCATACCCTTGCCACCCAAGAAATTCTTGATTTCGTTAACTGCTTCGGTTTCGCCAGGAGCTACAATATGGTCCATCATGTAAACATGGTCAAGGTTCATAGAACCGATACATAAAACTTTCATATTAGGCTCCTCTTATTTTGCGTTTTCTTTAGTAATCAAAGTTACTTCTACAGGAATAGAAGCAGGAATGGATTTACCAGCCATGAGTTCTGCTGCATTAACAACAGCTTTTTCACCGATAAGAGCAGGTTGTTGAGCGATGGTTGCTGCCATACGACCAGCTTTTACTGCTGCTACAGCATCGTCAGTTGCGTCAAAGCCTACAACCATAACCTTCTTGCCAGCACCTGCTACAGCTTCAACAGCACCAAGTGCCATTTCGTCGTTATGTGCAAATACTGCTTGAATGTCGCCATTTGCTTGAAGAACGTTTTCCATTACGCTCATGCCTTTCGCACGATCGAAATCAGCGATTTGGCTTGCAGCAACTTTGAGTTTCTTGTCAGCGATGTTGTGGAAGCCCTTACCACGGTCGATGGTAGCAGATGCACCTTGTACGCCTTGGAGTTCAGCAACCTTAACGCCTTCGCCCATTTTCTTAACGATGTAATCTGTAGCCATTTCAGCACCCATTACGTTGTCGGAAGCGATTTGACAATCAATTTTTACGCCATTAACTGCACGGTCAACGGAGATTACTTTTACGCCTTTAGCCATTGCAGCTTTAACTGCGCCGGTAACTGCATCAGAGTCAACAGGGTTTACGATAAGAACTTTTACGTTCTTTTGAACAAGGTCTTCGATATTGGATACTTGTTTAGTTACGTCGTTATTTGCATCAACAACGATGAGGTTGAGGCCTTTTTCTTTAGCAGCTTTTTTAGCGCCTTCAGCCAAGGTTACGAAGAAAGGATTGTTTTGAGTGGAAATAGACAGGCCAATGGAGCCTTCAACTTTCTTTTCAGCAGCTTTGTTAAAGGTATCAACATTGTCTTTGGTTACGAGGGTTACTTCTACAGGCATGGATTTAGGAATGGATTTGCCAGCCATAAGTTCGCATGCTTGGATAACAGCTTTTTCACCGATGAGAGCAGGTTGTTGAGCGATGGTTGCTGCCATACGACCAGCTTTTACTGCTGCTACAGCGTCATCAGTTGCGTCAAAGCCTACAACCATAACTTTTTTGCCAGCACCAGCAATTGCTTCTACAGCACCAAGTGCCATTTCGTCGTTGTGTGCAAATACTGCTTTGATATCGCCATTAGCTTGGAGTACGTTTTCCATTACTGCCATGCCTTTAGCACGGTCGAAATCAGCAATTTGGCTTGCAGCAACTTTGAGTTTTTTGTCAGCTACGTTATGGAAGCCCTTACCACGATCGATAGTAGCGGAAGCGCCTTGGATACCTTGAAGTTCTGCAACTTTAGCACCTTCGCCCATCAATTTAACAATATAATCGGTAGCCATTTGTGCACCCATTACGTTGTCGGAAGCGATTTGGCAATCAATGTCAACGCCATTAACTGCACGGTCAACGGAGATTACTTTTACGCCTTTAGCTTTTGCAGCTTTAACTGCACCTGCTACAGCGTCGGAGTCAACAGGGTTTACGATAAGAACGCTAACATTCTTTTGAACCAAGTCTTCGATATTGGATACTTGTTTGGTAACATCATCACCAGCATCAACAACATGAAGTTGAACTTTTTTATCAGCAGCAGCTTTCTTTGCACCTTCAACCAAGGTTACGAAGAAAGGATTGTTTTGAGTGGAAATAGACAGGCCAATGGAACCATTAGCTACAGTTTTGGTAGAAGTTTCTTCGCCATCAATAGTTACTCTGAACAAAGTTGCCATTACTACAATGATAGCGCAGAGAAGCATTAAGACTTTTTTCATTTTATTTACCTCCCTTTCCTATCACTTACGGTCGCTCAATACAGCAATCAGAATTACCAGAGCTTTGATAACTTCTTGATAGTAGGAAGTTACGCCCAAGATATTCAAGCCATTGTTTAAAACTGCAATAATCAAAACGCCAGCAACGGTACCAGCGATTTTGCCACGACCACCGTTCATGGAAGTACCACCAAGAGCAACAGCTGCGATTGCATCCAATTCGTAGCCAACGCCCAGGTTAGGTTGAGCAGAGTTTACACGGGAAATCATTAACAGACCAGCAAGTGCGGACATTAAACCAGAAATTGCATATACGCTCAATTTAACTTTGTTAATGTTTACACCAACCAAAGCTGCGCATTTTTCGTTGGAACCAGTTGCGTAAATGCGACGGCCATAAGTAGTATAGTTAAGCAAGAAGTAGAAAGCAAAGAATACAGCAATAAGGATGATTGCAGGAATAGGAATCTTGATAGCATCGGTGAAGATACTTACCAGGTTACCTTTACCCATTGCCTTGAAGATGAAGGAACCGCTGGAGCAATGTTCAGCAAGACGGCTGATAGGTTTACCATCGGTTAAGATCATTGCCATGCCACGATAAGCAGTCATGGTAATCAAGGTTGCGATAAAGGGTTGCAAACGGCCTTTAGTAACGAGAAGACCGGATACGATACCAAGAACAGTGCCGCAAGCCAGAGCAAAGAGAACTGCTACCGGAGCAGGCAGTCCGTACATAATCATTTCTGCACAGATGATTGCAGACAATGCAAAGGTGGAGCCTACGGACAGGTCGATACCACCAGTTAAAATTACGCAAGTCATACCAAAAGCGATAAGACCGTTAAAGCTTGCTTGACGAAGCAAGTTCAAGAAGTTACTTGCAGTTCTGAATTCAGGGCTAATTGCGCTGAGTGCCAAAACTAAGAAAATTAATGCTATGAAGGCGCCATATTCACCAATCTTGACGCCGCAAATTTTTTTATCTTTCATCACAGACTTCCTCCTGTAGCTAATGTCATTACTTTTTGTTGGTCAGCTTCAGCACCATCGATGATGCCAGCAACCTGGCCGTCATGAATAACCATAACGCGGTCAGCCATACCAAGTACTTCCGGAAGCTCGGAGGATACCATAATTACAGCTACACCTTTTGCTGCCATATCATTAATAACATTGTAAATTTCTTTCTTTGCACCAATATCTACGCCACGAGTAGGTTCATCCAAGATTAAAATCTTAGGATTGGTGTAAATCCATTTAGCAAGGACAACCTTTTGTTGGTTACCACCGGAAAGATTTACACATTCGTGGTCAGTACCAAAGCAACGAATCTTGAAGTCATCAATACCTGCTTGCGCAAGCTCGTTACTCTTCGCAAAGGAAACCACATTATTTTCAGAAATTCTGTCAAGATTTGCAATTTCAATGTTTTCGCAAATGCTCTTTTCAAGAAGCAAGCCTTCAACCTTACGGTCTTCAGTGATAAAACCAATGCCGGCTTGAATTGCTTGACGAGGATTAGCAATGGATACTTCCTTGCCATCAATGAAAACTTTACCAGTAACATTGGGCATATTGCCAAAGATTGCATGCATGATTTCGGTACGACCAGCACCCATAAGGCCTGCTACGCCCAAAACCTCACCAGCACGAACATTGAAGTTTACATCTCTGAAAAGCTTAGGATGATTAAGATTTTCTACACGGAAGATTTCTTCGCCAATTTTATGTTCACGTTTCGGGAAACGTTCACCAATCTCACGACCAATCATCATTTGCACGATTTCTTCCATGGTAACGGTCTTCATGTCACGAGTACCAACATACTCGCCATCACGAAGGATGGAAATTCTATCGCAAAGCTCAAAAAGTTCTTCCATACGGTGGGAAATGTAAACGATGGATACGCCTTTAGCACGAAGTCCTTTAACAACCTCAAACAAAGTTCTAGTTTCACTTTGAGTAAGTGCTGCAGTAGGTTCGTCCATGATTAATACTTTGGCATCAACCATGAGAGCTTTCGCAATTTCTACCATTTGTTGTTGACCAACGGATAAGTCGGACATTACTGCATCAACAGGAATGTTTACACCGAGTTTGTCCATTACGTCTTGTGCTTGCTTACGCATAGCGGCTTTATCACAGATACCAAAGGGGCCAACAATTTCCTTGCCCATGAACATATTTTCTTCAACAGTCATATCGAAGAGTACGTTCAATTCTTGGTAAATGAAGACAATGCCTGCTTTTTCTGCTTCTTGAGGATTGTTGTAGACAACTTCCTTACCATCTACAAAAACCTTACCAGCATCACGAGTATAAACACCGGTTAAAATCTTCATCATTGTAGATTTACCGGAGCCGTTTTCTCCCATCAGCGCATGTATTTCGCCATCGCGGAGGGAGAACTCAACATTCTTCAGCACCTGATTTGTCCCGAAGGATTTATCGATGCCCTTCATCTCTACATTCACAGTAGCCTTCTCCTCTCTTAAGCGAAAATACAACCGGATTGTAAAATAATATTTGCATACGGAGTGGTTTCGCCAGTTCTAATTACAGCTTTGCAATCTTTGGTCAAAGCTTTTAATTCAACATGAGAAACAAATTCTACTTCGATTTCTTGGCCTTCAAAAAGGCTGTTGATTTCACCTAAAACCGCAGGGTTAAAGGTTTTGATTTCTTCAGCTAAGATAATCTTTTCGATTTTCATATCTTCAGCAACGATTTTCAAAGTTTGCATAAAGCCAGGCACACCAAAAGCTAAAGCCAAATCGATGCGTTCGGTTTCGTCAGGAATGGGAAGACCACAGTCACCTACGCAAATACGGTCTGTATGTCCCATATAAGACAACACACGAGAAATGTCGCTGTTCAAGATTCCTTTCCTCTTCATTTTATCCCTCCTAATCCTTCCATTTATCAAAATTTTAATTTTTACTACGAAAAAGTATAGCATGCATACATCTGTAAAATTATACAGTTATGCCTAAAATTCTGCACACCTAAACAGAATTATTATATCAGTAAAGTATGCGATATTTCAAGCAAAAAAATACAAATAGTATAGTCCATCCATTAAAAAGTTTATACCATTATTAACAATTCTTTATGGGATAAATTAATTGCCATAAGAATAGAAATTTTATATAATATTAAGGTCAAAAATTTTAATCAATATGCTTAATTTGGCATTTTAGGAGGAATTATAGATGGCTAAAGATCAAGAATGTGCTGCTGCTGCTTCTTGTGGTCGAGAGTCCTGTGAAGGCTGTCCGTCCGCTCAAGGTGGTGCTCCTGTAGATTTTTCTGCAAAGCTTGGTGAAGGAAGCTCTGTAAAGAAAGTTATTGGCATCGTAAGTGGTAAAGGTGGCGTAGGCAAATCCCTTGTTACTGCTATGCTTGCGTGTGCAATGCGTAGAACTGGCAAAAACGTTGCAGTATTAGATGCTGACATTACTGGTCCCTCTATGGGCAAAGACTTTGGTGTAAGCGGCAGAGCAACAGGTGATGATATTGGTATTTTCCCCTTGGAAACTACTACCGGTATTCAACTTGTAACCGCGAATATGTTCCTGCCCAACGAAGACGATCCTGTAATTTGGCGTGGTCCCGTTGTAAGTGGTATGGTTAAACAATTCTGGTCCGAGGTTCATTGGGAAAATATTGACTACATGTTTGTAGACATGCCTCCTGGAACAGGCGATGTTCCCCTTACTGTTTTCCAATCCCTTCCTGTTGATGGCATTATCATCGTAACCAGTCCTCAAGAATTGGTTAGCATGATTGTTGGCAAAGCAGTTAAGATGGCCAAAATGATGAACATTCCCATCTTGGGTATTGTTGAGAATTTCTCCTTCTTCCGTTGCCCTGACAATGGCAAGGAATACGAAATCTTTGGACCGAGCCATTTGATGCAAACTGCAGCTTCCTATGATTTAGATGTTCTTGCTCGACTCCCCATTGATCCTTTAGTTGCAACTGCCTGTGACTTAGGACAAATCGAAAGCATCGAATCCGAAGCTATGGATAATTGCGTTAAACAAATCGAAATGAAATTAGCATAAAAAAATCCCGTAACCTTTTTGGTTACGGGTTATTTTTTATTTGTCTCCAGCTTTAGCCCATAAGTACCACACTGCAAGTGATCTCCAGGGTCTCCAGGATTCAGTTAATTTGTTAATTTTACCACGCTTAGGAATTTCATCTAATGCAAGAAGCTTTTGCAATTCCTTTTTGAAAATGAAATCTGCGCTAGGTACGATGTCCGTTCTGCATAAACAAAGTAAAAGAAACATCTCGATGGTCCATTGTCCAAGACCACGTACTTCTAACAATTGTTTAGTTATCGCAGAATCTGTCATTTCATGAAATTTGCTCATAGTAATTTTTCCGTTCAAGCAAGCATGAGCAAAATCTTTCATATAGTCGATTTTTTGAGCCGTGATTCCTATTGCCTTAAGTTTTTCCACGTCTAAGTCGACAATGCCTTGGGGTTGGATCGGGTCCCCTACCATAGCTCCTAAATCCTTCATTATTCTTTGGCTAACATCTGGTGGAAGCTGTTGAGCCACAATACCTGAAAGCAATGTTGCGAAATAGACATCTTCGCTTTTAGGTTTTAACGGACAGGGAGCATATTTATCGACCAACGGTGCGAGCTCTGGCACGTTTTCACGCAGATACTTGTCTCCGAGAGACCAATCTGGGGCTTGGTACATAATAGAGCCTCCTTAAATATCGTTGTCTCTTTAATTATATAACTATTTTTCAGGAAGCACAATATCAATTTTATCCGTCCACAGTAGATAAAAGAGACCTTCATAAGAAGGTCTCTTTCACACGATGTATCTTTTTAGTTTCATAAGAAGCTCAGCATAAACCTTTGCATCTTTTTTGAGCATTACATTTATTGCCCAAATCTCATTACCTACATCATCCGTTGTTTGTGCTGCTTGTAATCTTGGTCTAGCATCAACAAATTTAACTAAATCTTCAAATTCAGCCAAAAGTATCATACTAGCTCTGTCCCAGGTTTCCAAACCCTGTCTTGATAGCATGATGGTTGCCATAACAAGTTCA
>JAKSOJ010000200.1 GCA_024405645.1 Phascolarctobacterium sp.
CTTCGCTTTCTCATGCTCTGCTTGAACTTCGCATTTACGATTCCCTTTTCAGTTCCTCGCCGTCCCTTTCTCCTGCCCAACCTTTCGCTCAGGCAGTCCGCAGTGCTTACTTTCTTTCGTCCGTTTACACAGGAACTCATGCATCAGTTTCCCTTTGCACTTGCACTTTCTTCTACCGCTCGCCCTCGGCTTATTTCTAAGCTTCCTGCTTACGCTAGCCTTCCCGGTCTTTCGCCCGTTCGTGCTTCACTTGGAGATTCCTTTAGTCGTTTCCTTCCTACCCATCTCTCGGCCTCTCGCTACTGTTACATTATTCTGGTAAACGTCCCGTAGGCCACAGATTAATGTCTTGTTATCGTGCATTCTTGAAATAATGCCACCGGTTATTCACCATGCTAATATCCCAAGGGTAGGACAATAACTGGAGCTCATTATAGCATTATATTTTTTCTTTGTAAATGTAAAAAAGTTACGAGGTGATTCTAAATGAAGATTTTAATTAACCCTGGACACGCTCCAGGAATAGATAGCGGTGCAGTAAACTATGATTACAACCTGCAGGAGTGCAATGTAGCACTTGAGATTGGCAGGAGAGTAGCTGATTACCTTAATGAAGCTGGTGGCTATGAAGTATGGATGCATCAGTCTGATAACATTGAAGGCGAAGGGTACTATGACTATGAAGATAGCATCGTAGGGCAAGCCAATAGCGGTGGCTTTGATTTGTTTGTATCCATCCACTGTAATGCTTCTGCTGATGGCGAAGCTTACGGCACAGAAACCTTGGTTTATAGTTTAGGTGGTGTGTCTGCTAAAGTTGCTGGTCATATCCAAAAGAACATCATCAATACCATTGGTACATATGACAGAGGTGTTAGGGTTCGTAAGGATCTAGCTGTTCTGCGGGATACAGATATGCCAGCAGTATTGGTGGAAACGGCCTTCATTGATAATCTGTATGATGTTCAATGTTTGTTGCATTGCACCGATGATTTCGCCAAGGCTATCGCTTTAGGCATTACTGACTATGTAGCGGAGGTGAGTCATGAGTGAAGATAAGAAAATTAGTATTTTGCTTTTCCTTCTTGATGTGCTTATTACTATCCAATGCATATGCTGGTACCTGCAGTGCTGCCTCGTACTCAATCCAGGAGCAGGAGCTGGTGAGGTTAGAGAACAACTTAACCAAGCTGCAGGAGCACAACATCAGGTCACAACAGGAGTTAGCAACGCTCAAGACACAGCTAAAGAGCTCACAGGAGAAATCAACCAGGCTGGAACTACAGTTGGCAGACTTGAAGGAGAAGTCCAATCAAGCGGAGAGCTTATTGCAGACTGCAAACGAATCCTTGCAGAAGTTCGCAGCAGAGGAGCAAAGAACTAGGAGAAGGTTAAAGCTACAAAGGAATATTGGTTATGGTTTGGCAATAGGGATACTTTTAATCTATAGCAAATCATAAGAATTTATATTGGGTAGGCAAGGTCTTTTTTCAACAAAACTTACAAAATTACCCTATTGCAATAGAAAAATCTTGCGGGGGGGGACAAGCGTGCTATAATTTGAGTATAATGGCGTTTTTGTATGTAGAAACGCTGACTGTATGGAGGATAACTAATGAAAAAGACTTTCGCTTTGTTCACTTTGGCTGCAGCTCTTTTTTCTTCTGTAGCATTTACTCCTAGTGCTGAGGCTGGTTTTGGCCTGCCTAAGATTAAAATCCCCAATGTTGGTGGAGGTTCTATTGCTAACCAAGCAAAAACCATTGCTGTTGATGTAACTGTTGTTGATAATATGACAGGAAGACCTGTAGGTGGTTGTGATGTTTATATCATTGATACCGATAAAGTTCCTTCCTACAGATATTCTGGTGATGCTTGTTATGTAACCACTACTGGTAAGTTAGTTGGTAAAACAGATGCAAATGGTCATTTTAGAACTCCTTCTGTAAAGGGAAATGCTATGCGTATTCTTATTTTCAGACCTCGCGGTGGTATCGACATATACAGATTCTTGGGCAGCGGCACTAACAATGTTGAAAAATATAAAACAGGTATTGGTACCGACTATAAAAATATGACAAGATTAGTATTTGAAGGCTAATTTATAATTTAGGAGGATTTAATCATGTTCAAAAAAATTCTTGTAGCAGCTACCATGGCTGCAGTGGCAACTCTCTCTTTCTCTATGGATACTGAAGCAGGCTTTGGTATGCCTAAAATCGGTAACGTAATTAAGAAACCTGCAATTGGTGTTAAAGGTGGCGGTGCTGTAGCAGCAGCTCCCTTTGCTATTACTTTCCATGCTCAATTTAGCAAGCCGGGCGTAAAAGGTTTAACTCCTATGCAAGGTGTTAAGGTATACCAAGTGGAATACACTGACGGTGGCTCTACTCCTATTTTTGACGAAAAAGGTCCACAATGTGTTATTAAAAACATTAAATCTAGCCAATTGTTGGGTGTAACCGGTGCTGATGGTAACTTTACTTCTGGTAAAAATTACAAAAACGGTAATAGATATGATTTCTTTTATGTATATGATAGCATTGGTTTCACCTATGGTGCTATGGATGCTACTGTAGATAGAGACAGAGCTAATAATTGGGTTGTTAACTTCCAAGACCAAATGCGCGGTCACGGCAAACCTATTGTAGGTCTTTAAGATTTTTGCATTATAAAAAATCTGTAGTATCGCAGAAATATAGTTGTACAACAAAACCCCAAGACTAAAGCCTTGGGGTTATTTTTTATGCAGGAATAGATGCATTTTATATTTAGCGGATTTTAGAATTTACCTTAAAATCAAAGTATGTGTTTGGATAAGGCTCAT
>JAKSOJ010000201.1 GCA_024405645.1 Phascolarctobacterium sp.
ACATACTCATTTTATATTATAACACAAAAGCGACTGACATGAAATGTCAGTCGCTAGTTTTAATGATTTTTTGCTATTTATTTAACTAAAATAGTTATATTATGCTTTTCAGCTAAAGCTATTGTCTTTTCTCTTTCTACAATTAGAGCCCCGCCTGCCTCGATGATAATACCTGTAGCACCAGCATGAATCATAGACTCTACTGTTTTTGTGCCAAATCCAGGAATATCAAAGCGTTGATCTTGATTAGGTTTAGCAGTTTTTGCAACGATTACTCCACCTTTACCAAGATAACCACCACGCAGAATGCATGCATCCGTTCCCTCTATTGCTTCAACAGCCATAACCGCCTGGTTCTTTACAACAACAGTTTGACCAATGTCCAAGCCCCCAATTGCTTTAGCCATTTCAAAACCAAAATCCATATCCGCAAGTTCGGCCTCTGTCGGCTTTCTTTTAGTAAGCACGCCAGGTTTTGGTAATAAAGGTTTTATAAGTAATGTTTGATCCATTACCTCCATACCATTGGCTTCTATTTCCGCAACAATAGCGTTCATAATCGTATCGTCCTTACGATCAGGCAAAGATGCTAAAATTTTAATAGCCGTAAGGTCTGGAACTATAGCTCCAATCTTATAAAGAACTTCTTTGGTAACCTTGCCAATCATCGTTACCTTAGTTACGTTATTTTTTTTCAAAGTGGAAATAATCTTCCCAACTTTGCCGACGTTAATATCGTAGTAAATATCCACGCTACTGGGTAATTCTTCGTCAATTCCAGGAACCAAGCCCACTGCCACAACTTTATAGCCTAAGCTTTTGGCAGATAGTGCAACTTCCACTGGCAAATGACCTACACCAGAAAGGATGGCTAATACTTCCATAAATACACCGTCCTATATTTATATTTATTCTTCGCCAGAACCTTTTTTACGCGGACGAATAATACCACGTTCAACACCTTTAAGGAAGTTAATCATATGGTCAACTGGTTCAGAATGTTCCAGAGTTTCTTCCATCATCTTAATTGCTTCCGGCAAAGCTAAATCCATTCTATAAAGAATGCGGAAAGCCTTCTTCAAGTTGCTCTTCACATCGTTTGGCAAACCAGCTCTAGCCATGCCAACAACGTTCAGTCCAGCCACAAAGGAAGGATCCCCAGCAACCAACATATAAGGAGGAATATCTTGGCGAACCGCTGCCATACCGCCAATCATTGCATTGCGACCAATTTTAGTAAATTGATGTACTGCAGTAAGACCACCAATAATAGCACGGTCTTCAACAATTACGTGACCTGCTAAAGTAGCTACATTGGACATAATTACATTATCTCCAACAATACAGTTATGTGCTACGTGAGTGTAAGCCATCATCAACATATTATTGCCAATGATTGTATCTTGACCTTCACCGCAACCACGATTAACGGTACAGCATTCGCGAAAAGTACAATTATCGCCAATAATAGTATGAGTAATCTCACCTTTAAATTTTAAATCCTGTGGCACGCCACCGATTGCGCAACCAGGATGTAATTTGCAATTTTTACCAAGAGTTGTATATTGATGAACTGTCGCATGTGCGCCAATAATACAACCATCGCCAATAACAGTATCCGCATCAATTACAGCATAAGGACCTACTGCTACGTCCTTGCCTAATTTTGCTGTCGGATCAATAATCGCAGTAGGATGAATACCACTGCTTGGCATTAAAATAGAGCCCATCTCTTCCACTCCCCAAGAAAATTTATTTAAGGAAATTTAATTATATGATTAAACTAATCGCTATAATCATATAATCGTGGCTAAATTCGAAAATTATCCCCCTAAAACAGCTTATTTAGGGGGATTAGAAGCAATTATTTTAATTTTTCTCAAAATATCTAATTATTTCAGCCTAATTTATCAAATTTCAAATTTATTCTTTGGGTTCTATAAGAGCAAAAGTGCACTCACATTCGCAAGCAATTTCGCCATCAACTCTACCTACACAGGATACTACGCCCATAGTACCTCTTATCTTGGTAATGTCAGCTCTAGTAATCAATTGATCGCCAGGGCCTAATTGACGACGGAAACGAGCATTGTTAATTTTAGCAAAAACTACGATTTTGCCACGATTTTCTTCTTTACACAGCAAAGCGATTCCACCAACCTGAGCCATAGCTTCAATTAAAAGAACTCCAGGCATAATCGGTTGTTCCGGAAAATGTCCAAGAAACTGAATCTCGCTAGCAGTAATGTTTTTTACACCAACTGCATATTTTAAGGGTTCAAGTTCAATAATTTTATCCACTAAAAGCAATGGAAAACGATGGGGTAAAATCTTTTTAATTTCATTAATATCTAATACTGTTTCCATCATTAAATCCTCCTCATTTATTTTTTCTATACTCTTGCACTTGTTTTGCTATATTTGCATTAAATGCATGTCCTGTTTTTACTGCAACTACGTGAGCCTTAATTGGGCCAAGTAAATACAAATCTCCAATGCAATCTAAAATTTTATGACGAATTAATTCATCATCAAAACGTTGTACGGATAAAATTTTATCTTTGTCAAAAACAACACAGTTTTCCAAACTGCCGCCCAAGCCTAGGCCTAATTTGCGTAGCATCTCAAGTTCATGAGTAAAAGCAACAGTACGTGCGGGCATAATTTCTTTTTTGAAATTTTCTTTATCTAATAAAATGTCGAAATATTGGGTGCCAAGTAATGGATGATCATTAATAGATGTAAAAGAAACCCTAAAACCATCATACGGATGAAGAATAATATAACGATCTCCATCATATACACTAAAGGTTCTATC
>JAKSOJ010000202.1 GCA_024405645.1 Phascolarctobacterium sp.
TGCTCATGATGACCTTCTCCATGAAGATATTCCATATCATGGTCGTGATTTTCATGTTCAGCATCAAGAATTACATCAAAATCACAGCAATCAACGCCAGCCTTTTTTACACGGCTAATAGCGTACTTAAAGCCATGGGCTGGAATGCTATCAAGTGCAGCCTTCAGAACCTCTTGGTCTGCACCTAAATCTATCAAAGCAGCGACTAACATATCGCCAGAAATACCAGAATTACACTCTAGGTAGAGGGACTTCATTTCGTTTCTCCTTCAGTTTTATACTCTCTATATTCAGAATTATTTGGTTGCTAAACGATTAATCTGGGTTGCAATAAACCCTGCTCCATAGCCATTGTCGATATTAACAACGGAAACGCAATTAGCGCAAGAGTTGAGCATGCATAAAAGCGCGGACAAGCCATGAAAATTAGCGCCATAGCCCACAGATGTTGGAACAGCTATTACAGGGTTAGAAACTAAGCCGCCAATAACAGAAGCCAATGCACCTTCCATTCCAGCCACAGCAACAACACAATTTGCAGCCTGAATTTCTTCTATTTTACTTAACAAACGATGGATACCACTAACGCCTACATCGTAATGACGAACAACATTAGCTCCAAAATATTCTGCAGTTTGAGCAGCTTCTTCCGCCACAGGAATATCTGCAGTACCTGCGGTGCATACGGCGACCAAGCCCTTACGCACCTTATCAGGCTTTTCATATTTCAAAATGCGAGCAACCTTATCATATTGAATGCAGGGAATTGCCTCTTTGACAATTTCGTATTGATGCTCGCTAGCACGAGTACCAAACACTTCCCCATCAGCCTCAAACATTCTCTTATAAATATCAACCAGATATTCGTCCGGTTTATTAGCACAGAAAATTACCTCTGGAAAGCCACTGCGCAAGGCTCTATGAGTATCTAGCTTTGCAAAGCCTAAATCCTCGTAGGGTGCTCTTTTGAAAAAGCCTTCTGCCTCATCAACGGAAAGCTCTCCAGCTTTAACCTTTTCTAAAATTTCTTTAGCATTCATAGCAAGAATTACCTCAAAAACGTTCAGAGTTGGTTAGATGCTAGGCAGCCGAGGGAGTCGTATAGAGCATACGTCGACTGAGGCTAACAACGCAGATAACCTGCTATGAACGTTTTTTCACCACTAACTATAAATTTAGCCCAGTCTTAACACTGGGCTAAGTATTAACCTTTGATTAAACTATCTAAAACGATATTTTCCATATTTGCAGCTTCGATTACGCGACCATGGAGAACAGGAGCTTCTTCCAAAGCCAACATGCGTTGAGGAATTTCTTCACCAGTTTTTTCAGCTAATTTACGGAGAATATCAAAAGGAGCACCTTTGATTCTATCGTTATTTTCCAAAGCGCCCAGTACAGCGTCAGAGAATTTGAACGGGCTAGCAGTGGAAAGAACTACTGTGTAGCTATTATCGTCGGTAAGCATACGATATTTTTTGAGAGCACGATAACCAACGCTGGTATGAGTATCCATAAGATATTTGTAATCGTCGTATACGCGTTTAATGCTTTCTTTAACTTCGATTTCGTCAACCCAAGCGCCGAAGAAATCTTCTTGAATTTTATTTCTTTCTGCTTCGGTAATTTCATAAACGCCAGTTGCTTTCAAAGCTTCCATGCGTTCCTTAATCTTAACGTCGTTTTCACCAGATACAATGTAGAGCAAACGTTCCAGGTTAGAGGAAACGAGAATATCCATAGAAGGAGAAGTTGTCTTGAAGAATTCGCGATTCTTGTCATATTTGCCAGTGTTGATGAAATCGGTCAGAACATTATTATTATTGCTTGCGCAAATTAATTTGCCAACGGGCAGACCCATCATTTTTGCATAATAGCCCGCGAGGATATCGCCAAAGTTACCAGTAGGAACTACGAAGTTAATGGATTCGCCCAGGCTGATTTTTTTAGCCTTAACTGCATCAACATAAGCAGAGAAGTAGTAAACGATTTGCGGAGCGAGACGACCCCAGTTCATGCTGTTTGCGCTAGAGAAAATGAAGCCATTTTTATGCAGAGTTTCGCGAATGCTTGCTTTGGAGAAAATTTCTTTTACGCCAGTTTGAGCATCGTCGAAGTTACCTTGAATACCAAAAACATTTACGTTATTGCCTTCTTGAGTAATCATTTGGCGTTTTTGAATATCGCTTACGCCTTCAGAAGGATAGAATACGATGATTTGAGTACCTGCTACATCAGCAAAGCCTTCCAAAGCAGCTTTGCCAGTATCGCCAGAGGTTGCAACAAGGATAACGATTCTGGAGGTTTCGCCAGTTTTTTCCAGGCTCATGGTCAGAAGATAGGGCAAAAGTTGTAATGCCATATCTTTGAAAGCACTGGTAGGACCATGCCAAAGCTCCAGAACAGCAGTGTTGTTACCAAGTTGTACCAGGGGAACAGGAACTTCGCCAAACTTTTCAGGAGTATAAGCGCTGGATACAGCACGTTTTAATTCTTCTTCGGTAAAATCGGTCAAGAAACCAGAAAGAACCATAACAGCTCTATCAATATAGGATTTGTTGATCATGCTCTTGATATCTTTAATGCTAAAGCTAGGAATTCCTTGGGGCAGGAACAGACCACCATCATTAGCAAGACCATGGGTAATAGCTTGAGCAGCAGTTACCATATTCTTTTTATCGCGAGTACTTACATACATCATAATTTTCTACCTCTCTCTTTATATAAACTTAAAATGTATTTTGAATGTTCAATAGAAATACTAAACCAATTTACATTTTACCATAAAGTGTGCTTTC
>JAKSOJ010000203.1 GCA_024405645.1 Phascolarctobacterium sp.
CTGCCTGGTAAATAAATATATTCGTTATTTTCTATATCGCCAAATACATATCCGGCGAGCAATTTTTCTTTGTTAATCTTAGACATACGCCCTCCGAATAAATCAAAGCATGTTCTTCTTATAGAGCAAAATCGCAGCTAAAAAGGCTAATGTAATTGCTCCTGACAATACCATAAAGAAGCCCATAGGATTCTCTGCGAAGGGAACAGGTACGTTCATACCCCAAAGACCACTAATCAAAGTCGGAATAGCCAAAATAATCGTCAAGCTTGCCAACAATTTCATGACTTGGTTCAGGTTGTTGGAAATAAGACTAGCGGAAACCTCGATGATGTTGTTCAAAATGTGGCTAGTCATTTCAACCATTTCCAATGCTTGCTTGTATTCAATGATAGCGTCTTCTAACAAGTCTTCGTCTTCTTCATAAACCTTGATAATTTGCTTTGCTTGGGTGCTGGTGCGCACGCGCATCAGACGTTCCATAACGATAGAGTCGCTTCTCAGAGAAGTGGAGAAGTAGGTCATGGAGTTTTGCATATCCAACAAAGCGAATAAGTCTTTATTTTCTTGGGATTGACGCAAATGCTTCTCTAATTCATCTGTACGCTTAACCATGGTACGAATATATCTAAGATACAGGGTAGCAGATTTATAGAGAATTTGGAAAATAAAACGAGTGCGCTTGTAGGTTGAGAACGTACGAGCGTTATGTTCGCCAAAATCTGCAGTAACACGGTTTGGTTCTAAGCACAAAGTTACGGTATAATTTTCCGTAGCAATAATTGCCAAAGGAATGGTCTCATAGTCGTTGTTTGCGCGTAGGATAGGAATATCTGTGATGATGAGCATTTGGTCATCTTCTAATTCAATACGAGATTTTTCGTCATCGTCCAACGCAGGCTGCAGGAAATCCTCTCGGATTCCTGTAACTTTCATTATTTCGTAAAGCTCTTCTGGAGAGGGATCCACAATATCAATCCAGCATCCCTTGCTGAGATGCCTTAAATCTAATTCTTCTAATGTACCTTCTTCAGTACTTTTTACAATTTTGAACATTGCTTTCCCTCCCTTCGAAATAATGCGTAACTAATGAGTCGAACTCAAACTCGACTAGTCTTACAGGTTTTCTAAAATAGCTTTGGATAATTGGTCTGCACAGCTAGTGCCGCGGCCGTGGCAGTCATTGCCTGCTAAAAGAGTTGCAACCTCTTTAGCATCTTTGCCTTCAACTAATTTGCCGATAGCAAGCAGGTTGCCAGGGCAACCACCAATGAATTGTACGTTGTGGAGTTTACCATCAACAATATCAAAATTAATTCTGTGAGAGCAGACGCCGTGGGTGGTATAAGAAATCATTTTTCCCTCCAAAAATTGTGATAATCGTTTTATACATCGTAGTCGATTGTTCTTTATTCCTATCATTCTATTATACATCTAATTTGGAATTTATGCCAATAGAAAAAATTCTGTATACTTACCTTTTAACGCGTGGCAAGGAAACAAATTTACTGTTATAATAATATAAGGAGAATTTTAAGTTTTTTAAGAGAGGTGTCTTTTATCAATGGAATTTGGTTTTAAATTCTTTGTTTTTATCGTGTTCATGTCCTTGGTATCTTTTGCCACTGCATACCTTGCATACGCAATGGTTATTAAATATTGGGGCAAAGAGGGCAATCGCGCAAAATTTGGTCAATACATAATTGTTCCTGCAATTATCGTATTTTATAACATGATTATTTTCCGTAGCATTGAAAGTGGTTATCACTGGTTGATTGGCTCCATTCCACTGTTATTAGTGGGTGGCCTTGCTATTTATTACTATTTCTTTGAAAACAGAGCATTAGGTGGCGAACCGGAGGAAATAAAATATACCTACGAAGAGCCAGAACCTAAAAGACGTTCTAAAAAATCCGAACGTATTCACGAAGCTCGTAGAAAAAGAGGTAGAGAATAATATTCTAACGGAGGTGTACTATGTTCAGCAAAATTTTAGTACCTGTTGATGGCAGCGAAGGCAGCTGGCATGCACTGGAATGTGCTGTAGAGATGGCTGATAAATTCGCTGGTGAATTAATTATTTGCAATATCGTGCAAACTTTTACTGATGTTAGTCTTTTGACTATTCCTTTGGAAAGAGTTTCCCTGCCGCAAGATACTCAAGAACTTGAGAAAATTGGTAACAGGGTTTTAGAGTTTGCCAAGGAAAAATTGGCTGAGCATCAAGGAAACGTAGAATATGTTCTGGAAGTGGGTAATCCCGCAGAAAGAATAATTGCTTTAGCCAAGGAAAAAGACTGCGATGGTATCGTTATCGGTAGTCGTGGACTTTCCGGTATTGCGGAATTTTTCTTGGGTTCTGTAAGTTCTAAGGTTTCCCAATACTCCAACATTCCTGTAGTTATTGTTAAATAATGCAATAGAGCATTACTTATAAATCTTTTATTATTTTGGAAAGAAGGTAAATTTTACATGGCACAAATGAAAACCATGGATGGCAACACAGCTGCGGCTCACATTTCCTATGCATTTACTGATGTTGCAGCAATCTATCCTATCACTCCGTCTTCACCTATGGCAGAAGCTGTAGATGAATGGTCCGCTAAAGGTAAAGTTAACCTTTTCGGTCAAAAAGTTAAACTTGTTGAAATGCAATCTGAAGCAGGTGCTGCAGG
>JAKSOJ010000204.1 GCA_024405645.1 Phascolarctobacterium sp.
TATTGATTAAACTTTCTGTTAAATTTATTGTATATTTGTGCTATAATATAGTTTGTTAAACTATGTAGAAAAGTAGGTGATTGGTTTGATAGAAAATCTGCAAGGCTTGTTATTGCCTATGAATGTCTATGAGTATCTCAGAAACTTCATAGATATCGCAATAGTAGCTTTCCTTTTTTATAAATTATATAAAATGCTCGTTAATACTCGTGCGGCTGCATTGGTTAAGGGCATGATTGTAATTGCAATTATTACTGTTTTGTGCAACTTTATGGGTTTGCATGTTGTAACGTGGCTGCTTAGCAAGAGCTTTTGGGGCATTGCTGTAGCACTTCCTGTTGTATTCCAACCAGAATTGCGTAAAGCTTTGGAGCAAATTGGTCGTGGCCGTCTGTTCCATAAACCTGGTGATTTAGATAAGACTGAATTGGATGAGATGGTTGAACAGGTTGTTGATGCTGCGACTATCATGTCGCGCGACAAGGTTGGCGCATTGATCGTATTTGAATGCAAAACTCGTCTGGAAGAATACGTTGATGACCGTTCTGTAAAAATTGATGGCTATGTTAGCTCTGGCCTTTTGCAAAACATTTTCGTAAAAGACACTCCTCTGCATGATAAGGCAGTTATTGTAAGAGGTAATCGTGTTTATGCTGCGTGCTGCGAGCTTCCTCTGTGCAAGGATCATTCTTTGTCTGCTGATTTAGGCACAAGACATAGTGCTGCCGTAGGCTTGTCCGAAGAAACTGATGCTTATGTATTGGTTGTCAGTGAGGAAACTGGCATCATCTCCATTGCTCATAAGGGTAGACTCAATCGTCGTCTTTCTGCGAGCGATGTTGCGCAAATGTTAACCAATGGCTTAACAGTAAATATTAATACTAAAGAAGAGAAGGAATTATCCCCAATAGATAAGATTAAGGAATGGCTTTCCGACTTCGTCAAGAGCAAAGAGTCTTCTGATAAAAAAGGAGGCAAGAAAAAATGAGTTTTTTTGATAAAATTTTTGATTTTTTCCGTCATGATGATTTAGGAGCAAAGGTTGTTTCCATTTTCCTTGCTATTGGTCTTTGGTATTATGTTATGACCGAGCAAAATCCAATTAGCGAGCGCATTGTGGAAGTTAAATTGGATAAAATTAACCAGTCTGACGAATATTATGTTGCTGGTATTCCTGAAAAAATTGCGGTAACAGTTCGCGGTCCTCGTATCAACCTCAACAGCAATCTCGAAGAAAAGATTACAGCAAAGGTTAATTTGAAAAATATCAAACCCGGTCAACAAACTCTTCCCATTAGCGTAAAATCTCGCCTTGGCCAAGTTTTGAGCTATACCCCTAGTGAGATTAATGCTTATGCAGATACCTATGGTGAAAAGAAGGTATCCGTAATTGCTAGAAGTGTTGGTAAGGCTTTGGACGATATGGCTTTAGGTAGTTGCATTATCGAACCTAATGAGGTCGTTGTTCGTGGACCTTCTCGTCGCTTGGATACCATCAACAGAGTTATTGCGCGCGTTGATATTAGTGGTCAAAGTGAATCCTTCCAAAGCAATTGCGATCTAGTTGCTGTTAATGATTATGGCACTGATGTTCCAAACATGAGAATTACTCCTGGCATGGTAAAGGTTAGTGCTAGCATGGTTCATCAAATGCATTCTCTTGAGATTCCCGTTGTTCCTCTTATCAGTGGTGAACTACCAGAGGGCATCAAGGTCTCTAAAATTGAAGTTGTTCCTAGCAGTATTCGCGTGACTGCACCCCCAAGCGTCGCAAGTTCTTTGAAGGAGATTCAAACTAAAACTCTTGATGTTTCTAAGTTAAATGGCAGTCAAGAATTTGCTTGCGAACTTGACCTTCACGAAAAAGTATTACCCGAAACTCGTACTGTAAGGGTTCGCATTTCTGTTGAAAACGTAAAACCTAAAAAAGAAAAAAATGAAGCTAAAAATTAATAATGTGCGCATTGCTTTGCGAAAAGAACGCAGCATGAAAGAGGCCGTTGCCAAAAAATTGGGCGTCTCTCTGAGTGCTATCGGAGAAATAAAACTCCTGCGCAAAGCTGTTGATGCACGTAAGAAAAGTGATATTTGTTTAAATCATCACGTGTTGGCTGAGGTTGATGTTCCCAATAAGTTCATCAAACGCCTTACTGCTGACCGAGATGTAACTACATATACCGAAGCTCAGCCTGTAGCGCCAGAGTTTGGCGTGCTGTCCATGGCTCATCAGCCCATTGTCATTGGTGCAGGTCCTGCAGGTCTCATGGCTGCTCTTGAGCTTGCCGAACATGGCTACAAGCCCATACTTTTGGAGAGAGGCAAAAAAGTAACCGAACGCGTTCAAGATGTTGAGCATTTCTGGAAAACCGGGGAATTTAACCCTCTGAGCAATGTTCAATTTGGCGAAGGCGGGGCTGGTACTTTTTCCGACGGCAAGCTAACCACTAGAGTTACCGACCCTGTAATGGGGGATATTCTTAAAACCTTCGTAGAGTGTGGTGCTCCTGAGAATATTCTTTGGGAACATAAGCCACACGTAGGTACTGACAAGCTTCGCGCAATGGTAACTGGTCTGGGCAACAAGATTCGTGCCCTGGGCGGAGAGATTCGCTACGAAGCTCATGTAACTGATTTCGTTATCGAAAATGGTCAGG
>JAKSOJ010000205.1 GCA_024405645.1 Phascolarctobacterium sp.
TTTTTGGTAAGTACCATTGGCGGTAGCATCATCGCAGGTATTCTCTTAAAAAGCAGTGTATTTCAAACTCAAATATGCAAGGATAACAAATAATGGACTTCCATCAAATAGTTAACATGGCCTTGTATGCGTTCAGTGGCATTTGTTTTGGTGTATTTGCCTCTAGGCAAACGCTACAAGCAGCTATTAAAATCAGAGAGGCATACATCGAAGAGGCTTTTTCAGGATTAGTTAGCGTGCTTCCTTCTGTCGCAGTTATACTAATTACTGTAATCATCTTTCCCAGTATCTTTACAACAAGAACTCAACTTGGCGGATTCGCATACTATCTAACTCTCATATATTTCTTCAACAAGGGTTGGAACATTTACAAAAACAGATAAGCGTGAGGCTTCATGCCCCACGCTTTTATTTTTGCTCATCTTTATCTAATGGAAGCTTAGCCTCCTGCCATTGACGAATAACTTCATTTTTATAGGTACTGGACCATCCCAAATCATCAATAGGAACTTGAACCTTACCTACAATACGCGTACGCTCTGCAGAATCATTGTAATTTTTTACATGCCACATGTAGTAATAACCACTTGAAGCTAAGGTAGTTACACTCTCATCACTCATAAGATAGTCGATAAATTTTTCTGCTTTATTGACGGAGTCGGCCTTCTTAAGAATTGCGACACCAGTCAAAACATTTCTATTCGCATCCTTAGGAACAGTTGTAAAAAGATGATTATGCTTACTTTCTAAAAACAAACCGTAATCCAAAGGAACAATAGTAGACGTCCTATGTCCATTATAAACCAGATCTACAGCTTCATTAAAGCTATCAACTAGCAAAGGATTTTGAGCGTTAAGCTTAGCAGCATACTCTAAAGCTGCAGTTTTACCATTCAACTGCCAAATGCCTGTAAGCATACCGTAAGCAACACCACCAATTTGAGGATTAGGAAAGACCAATTTATCCTTAAAAGATGCATCAAGAAATTCTTCCCATGTGGTAGGAGCATAAATTCCAGCCTCTCGTAGATTATTCTTATTGCTTAAAACAGCCACATAGCTTAGGTACAAAGCAGTCCAGTCACCACGTCTATTTCTCAAAACAGCAGGAACCTTATAGGATTCTTTAGCAACATAACGACGCAAAAGTCCTTCTTCTTCAGCCATAAAATATTCTTCGCTAGTACCACCAAGCCAACAATCTATCTTTTGCTTTTCCAAAAATTCCTTGCGCGCTTCGTAAGTGCCACCCGGCAGATAAGAAATATTAACTTTAACCTTACTTCTCTTAGAAAAATCCTTAATAAGTAATTCCGTAATATCCTTGCCCATAGAACTGCAAATATTCAATTCTTTGTTCTCATCTTCACGCCTATAGTCAAAGTCTAAGAAATACCCACCTATGGCTAGGAGTAAAGTCAAGATAAAAAATAGTTTCTTCATTATATATAATATCCCATGAAAAACAAATTGATTTTAGTCCCTCTCATTATATCGCAAAAAAAAACATCGTGCCACATTTTACTGTAGCACGATGTAAATTTGAAACTAAATTAGTCTTTGTCGAATACCATAACCTTATCAAAGTCAAGATAAACTTCAGAATTGCTAGGAATTGCATCTAATTCAGCGCCTTTGTCGATTACACGTACAGAGCTTTCGCCAACTTGTACACGATAATCGATAGAATCGCCAAGATAGAATTTTTCGGTTACAATACCTTTTATATAGCCGCCATTGAGGCTCATGGTAATGTTTTCAGGACGAACTGCCAAAACTACATTACCAGTTTTGTTACCAGGATTTGCAAAGGAATAATCGGTTCCTTTAATGAATACGCGATCACCTTTGGTTTCTGCATCCATGAAGTTGATAAGACCTACGAAATCAGCAACCATTTTATTAGCAGGTTGAGAATAGATTTCGTAAGGTTTACCAATTTGTTGAACATTACCCATGCTCATGCAAACAATGCGATCGGACATGGTCATTGCTTCGGATTGGTCATGGGTTACATAAATAACGGTGATGCCCAATTTCTTTTGAATTTGAGAAATTTCAAAACGCATGGATTCGCGCAGCTTAGCATCCAAGTTAGACAAAGGTTCGTCAAGCAGGAGCAAGCTCGGACGAGCAACCAAAGCACGAGCAAGAGCAACACGTTGTTGTTGACCACCAGAAAGTTCGCTAGGTAAACGATGACCATATTCTTTTAAGTGAACAAGCTCAAGCATTTCCATAACGCGAGCCAAACGTTCTTCTTTGGGAACGTTTTGGATTTTCAAGGGATAGCCTACATTGTCGATAACGTTCATATGAGGCCATACAGCATAGCTTTGGAATACCATGCCTACGCCACGTTTTTCAGGAGGAACGAAGATACCCTTTTCAGAAGAGGATACTACATTATCACCAATAACAATTTCGCCTTCAGTAGCTCTTTCGAAGCCAGCAACCATACGCAGAGTAGTAGTTTTGCCGCAACCGGAAGGTCCCAAGAAGGAGATGAACTCGCCATCAGCAATATCGATATTGAAGTCGTTTACAGCGGTAACTTCGCCGAAACGTTTGAAAACATGAGAGATTTTAACTTGTGACATAATCTTTTCTCCTTAGATACTAACCTTACCACCGGTTAATTTATTCA
>JAKSOJ010000206.1 GCA_024405645.1 Phascolarctobacterium sp.
TCATAAAGGTCCATCATTTGTTGTTCCATTTCAAACATTTCTTGGAATGCTGTTTGAAGAACTTCGCGGATGGTCATACCTTTTTCGAGGGTGCTTTGTTGATCCAGGTAGCCAACGGTTACTTTACCTGGCCATTCAACCTTACCATCATCGGGAAGTGTGTGACCAGTTACAATGTTTAAGAAGGTGGATTTGCCTTCTCCGTTAGCACCAACTAGTCCAACATGCTCGCCACGGAGCAGTTTAAAGGATACATTTTCGAGAATTTGGCGTCCGCCAAAGGAGTGGGAAACATTAGTTACGTTTAAGTAGCTCACGATTATTACCTCATAAAATATATAGTAAAACAATTAGCAGAATAGATTTAAAAACATTATTTAATTTTATTATGAATATGTATGTTTTGTAAAGGTTGGCAGGAAAAAATAGTTTATTGTTGAATTATAGTATTTAGATTATTGTATTAAATTTATTTGAAGTATGGGCTATTGTTGTTTTTCAGATTCAGCATTTAGCCTTAATAATTTACATTTTTTACATAAAAGGAGGCAATTATTATGATCGTTGCAAATATTGATGATATTCCCAAAATGTTGCAATATGTTGATGGAAATTTGGCAAAAGCTTTACGTTACATCGCTCAAACTGACTTTTCAAGAGTTGCAGATGGCCAATACGAAATTGAGGGACGTGATATTTACGCTGGTGTAAATACCTACATGACAGAACCAAAGGCAGACCGTCGTCCGGAAAAACATACTAAGTATATTGATGTGCAATTAGTTGCTCGTGGAGAAGAGGAAATCTTTGTAATGCCCTATAATTTAGCATGCATTCCTACCGAAGATTGCATGGAAGAAAGAGACGTTGCTTTTTATAGCTGCGTTGAACGCAATAGTGTAAAATTGAAGGCAGGAGATTTTGCTGTAATCTATCCTTGGGAGATTCATCGTCCTAACTGCGCTTTAGGGGAACCATGCGAAGTTCAAAAGGTTGTTGTAAAGATTAAAGCTTAATTTAGTGAACTTATTTTTAAGCTTCTAAGTAAAAAAGCCATAGGTCTGTGCGTTTCAGTACAGTACCTATGGCCGTTGTTGTTTTTATTAATTTTATATAATCATCAATTAATATTATTTGTCTTTTGCAGCAGATAATACTTCAGCAAGTAATCTGTTAGTTTCTCTAGCTGCTTCTACGCTTGCATTGAAGAATTTATATTCTGGTCCATCAAGATTGATATCGACAATCTTTTCTGCACCATTTTCGCCCATAACTACAGGTACACCAATGCATACATCCTTTTGACCATATTCACCATCGAGGTATACGCAGCAGGGAATCAGCTTTTTAGCGTCTGTTACGATTGCTTCAACTAATGTTGCAACGGCGGCTCCGGGTGCATACCACGCAGATGTTCCGATAAGGGAGGTAAGAGTTGCGCCACCAACTTTAGTTTTACGAGCTGCGTCAAGGATAATATCCCAGTTAATTAAATTAGTAACGGGGATACCTCTGTAACTAGCATATTTGATAAGAGGAACCATGGTTTTATCGTTATGGCCACCGATTACCATACCTTCAACATCGGTCAGGCTTGCGTCAATGCCTTCAGCACGAAGTGCTTCAGTAATATAATATTTGAAGCGTGCAGAGTCAAGCATACCACCTAAACCGAGTACGCGATTGCGAGGTAGACCGGTTTCTTTAATAGTAAGATAGGTCATTGCATCCATTGGGTTGGAAATAATGATAAAAACTGCATCGGGAGAATATTTTAACGCTTGAGATACTACATCCTTAACAATTTTTGCATTGGTTCCTAAAAGCTCTTCACGAGTCATACCAGGCTTGCGAGGAATGCCACTGGTTACAACGATAACCTTGGAATTGGCGGTTGCTTCATAATCATTAGTAACGCCAGTTACTTTTGTAAAGGATCCAAGAATAGTGGACGCTTGGTTCATGTCCATTGCCTTGCCTTCAGCATAACCTTCTCGGATATCTAAAAGAACAACTTCACCAGCAAAATTTTTTTGTACGATTACATTGGCAATTGTGGCGCCAACATTACCCGCACCGATAACAGAAACTTTCATTGTTTTCCTCCTTGAAAAAATTAAATCTATAGCCTTATCTTGAAATTAATATTCTCTAATTTTTATTATAATGTTATTGGTATTAGTGTCAAGAAGTTAATGGCTAGGAGTATAAAATAATTTTAATAAAGATGTTTATTTGTGTTGACAATGGTATTGTTTTATGGCATAATACTGCTTGTTCACGAATTGTGGCTTACAAAATTTGAAGCATCAAAAAATATTTTAAAAAATATTAAAAAAGGTGTTGACAAAAGATTTTGAAAGCTGTATAATAACATTCGTGATGTTGAGCAGTAACTCAACAGAGCAACATTCCTCGATAGTTCAGTCGGTAGAACGGCGGACTGTTAATCCGTATGTCGCAGGTTCGAGTCCTGCTCGGGGAGCCAATCTGGCCGGTTGGTCAAGCGGTTAAGACACCGCCCTTTCACGGCGGTATCGGGGGTTCGATTCCCCCACCGGTCACCATTCGGGCGCTTAGCTCAGCTGGGAGAGCGTCTGCCTTACAAGCAGAATGTCAGCGGTTCGATCCCGTTAGCGCCCACCA
>JAKSOJ010000207.1 GCA_024405645.1 Phascolarctobacterium sp.
GTTATAGCACAGGTCCTCACTGTCACTTTGAAGTGCGTCTGCATGGCGAAGTAACTGAACCACTTAATTATTTACCTTGATTTGAGGGGAAATTAATGAAAAAATTTAAAGAATGGATAGTGGCGGCTTTAAATGCTATTCTTATCATCGTAGTAATTTTAGGAGCGGAATATTATTTCCTTCAAAAATATACTGGTGATGCTTTCAAGACATTGAAGCTGTTTAAAGTCCTGAAAATTGTTCAAGATAGATATAACGGTGAAATTGATAAGGAAATGCTTTTCGAGGGAGCTATGAAGGGTATGGTAAATGCTGTTGGCGATCCATACACTGTGTATCTTGACAAGAAAAACTTTAAAGCCTTGTCAGAGGCAACTCAGGGTTCTTTTGGTGGAGTTGGTATTGTCTATAGCAGGAGAGATAATAAATATGTAGTTATTTCTGCTATAGAGGATACTCCTGCGTATAAGGCTGGCGTCAAAGGCGGGGATATAATCCTTGGAGTTGATGGCGAATCTACTGCTAAAATGGACATGGAAGAAGTTTCCAATAAGATTCGTGGCAAAATTGATACCGAAGTCGTTCTTGAACTCAAATACAAGGATGAAGAACCTCGTAAGGTGCGTATCATTCGTAAGGAAATCAAGAATCCCTCTGTTTCTGGAAAGCTTTTAGATGATACTCAAATTGGTTATATTCGTATTAGCATGTTTACCGAAACCACTGGAGAGGATTTCAAGAAGAAATACCAAGAATTAGAAGCTAAAGGCATGAAAGCAACGCTTTTAGATTTGCGTGCTAATCCTGGTGGTACTCTAAATGATGGCGTTGCTGTAGCAGGTATGCTCGTTCCGAAGGGGCCCATAGTTTCTGTGACGAATAAGGCTGGACAAACCTATACCGAACATTCCAAATTAGAAAAGGTTAAATATCCTTTGGCTGTTTTGGTTGATGGTGGTACTGCTAGTGCTGCAGAGATTGTATCCGGTGCCGTTAAGGATACTAAGGCTGGTAAATTGTTTGGCGTAAAAACCTTTGGTAAGGGTAGTGTTCAGTCTGTAATCTATCTAGGAGATGGTACTGCTTTGAAGGTTACCATGGCGAAGTATTATACTCCGTCCGGTGTTTCTATTCATAAGGTGGGCATTGAACCCGATGTAGTAGTAGAACTGCCCAAGGATGCATTTGCTGGCAAGGCTGTTTTCGACAATCAATTGGATGCGGCTAAGAAGTATCTTTTGGAAGAACTGAAAAAGTAAAACGCTATAAAAACGCGAGATATTTGGGTTATACTGCGTTGTAATTAAATGTAAAATTAAAAGACCTTGAGCGAAAAGCTCAAGGTCTTTTGTTATTTGTTAACATTTGTCATTCGTCAATATATGTTCCTTCGCTTAGGATTTCGCATAGCCGTTCATTTCGCGGACAAATTATATTTCGCTTCGCAAAACTCGCGCTTCTTATCAAAAGAAATTCTTCCAACAGAAAGCTAATCGCTCAGACAGTTGCTTGCTCATTAATTTGTAACTGCTTATTCACTATGCTCAATATTCGCTACGGAATCATATACTGACTCATTTTTACAAGATGTACTTATAATTTTTAATTAAACGATTTTAGCGCCGTCATAACGTTCGCCGTCATTGTCGGGGAGCAGGCCATAGCGTTCAGCCCACAGGGATTTGTATTTGATTGCTTGTGCGTGAGTTGCATCAACATTTTCAGGTAATTTTTTGATAACCTTTGCGGGGATACCAGCAACCAGAGAGAACGGAGGAACGATAGTGTTCTTGGTTACCACTGCGCCAGCAGCAACGATGGAACCATGGCCGATTACAGCACCGTCCAATACGGTAGCACTCATGCCGATAAGGCAGTGGTCTTCAACAGTGCAAGCGTGCAGAAGAGCTTTGTGACCAACGGTTACATAGTCGCCAACGATGCAAGCAAATTTGTCTGCAACGTGAAGAACGGAGCCGTCTTGAATATTGGTATAACGACCAACTTCGATACGGTTTACGTCGCCACGAATAACAACGCCCGGCCATACGGATGCGTATTCTTTAATTTCAACATCACCAATCAAGGTTGCAGTGTTGAATGCATAAGCTTTTTCGTCAATTTTAGGTTGAATACCTTCGAATTTAAAAATCATAGTTAACCTCCATGTTTTTACACAATTAGATAAATTGTTTTGCCAATATTATTTACTAATATTATCTGATGTAGAGATGTAAAAGTCAATGGGGAAATCAGCATTCTTAAAGTTGCCTATATTATTCTTATAATATATAATAAAAGGTTAGAAAGGATTTCTGATGAATAAGAAAACTCTGAACTTGATTATCAAGGTGCTTGTGTATTTTATTGTCTTGGGTGGCATAATTTACGCTCTTTACATATCCCCCTATAATCCTCATCCCAAGAGCGCTGAAGACATTCGCTTATGGGTTAGCGGTTTTGGCGTTTGGGCACCTGTGATTTACATAACAATCTATACAATTAGACCTTTATTGTTTTTCCCGACCCTGCTCTTGAATCTATCTGCCGGCGTTTTATTCGGACCATATATGGGCATCGTTTTTCTTCTAATGGGAGGCTTTGGCTGTGCAACCTTTTGTTATCTCATGGGACGCTTTGG
>JAKSOJ010000208.1 GCA_024405645.1 Phascolarctobacterium sp.
TGGCTCCTCCCCTCTCTTAACAATTGCCTCAAGCAAATTAATAATAGTCATCATTACGCAGATGGCAACGCCAACTTCGATAATGAAAATACCTAAAGCATGCATCTCATGCACGGGTTCCATTTTGATTGGCATAAAGTTGTAATCCAAGAAGTACTCTGCTCCGCCAAATATTGTTAGCCAACCAGTAAAGGCATATAAGAATGTACCAACACCTGCTAATATCAAGGAAGTATCTCCCATAATATTAAATTTTGTGGTATCAAAGCCAAGAACTAAGCGGGCAAGAACAACACCTACGGATAAAAGTGCACCTGCTTGGAAGCCACCACCTGGTGAAAACTCACCCAAGCAAAGGATGTACACACCATAAACGATTGTAAAGGGAACCAGAATACGAAAGGCGACCTTCAGAACGATGCCGCCAAATTTTTCGGACATCATTTGATAATCTCTCCTTCCTCAATCTCTTGTTCTTCAGTAGGTCTTCTTCCGCAACGATGATTACTCAAAATAAGAGCTGTAGAAAGACCTGCTAAAAACATAACGGAAGTTTCCCACATTGTATCAAAACCTCTATAGTCAATGATGAGGCCTGTAACAATGTTAGGAGAACCAGTATCTTCTGCACTACGTTCAATGTAAGTTGGAGTTACATGTCTATGGGGTGCATTCTTTACATTACCAATGGGAGGTAAGAAAGTTACTACTGCGCAGAACAAACCGGTAACAATTGCTAAAAGAATAGCTACTAAACCACGCATTATTTACACCACCTATCAATCTTACGCAAGCAAGTTACGAAAAATATTGTTGACACAGTACCAATTACTGCTTCTGTAAAAGCTACGTCAGGAGAACCCATCATCAAATACAGTAATACAGCACAAAAACTGAACGCACAATAAATGATAGATGCACTCAAAATATCCTTACAGAAAATTACAGCACAGGTAATAAAGATTAAAAAGACGAGTAGAATTGCTTCAAGTACATATATTTGCATTATGCATCTACCTCCTTCGTCTTTTCGTTATTAATTGGTTCATCCTGAGCGTGGTCATCCTTGGTAGGTTGCTTGCCAAGAACTTTATCCGCATCATCAGAATCCAGAGTCCAAACAGGAGTACCTGTTTTATAAACAGCTTTTGCTAAAATGTGGGAACCAATTGGGTTACCAATAAAAAGCAGTAAGAACACAAAACCCATTTTGACAGTAGTCAAAGTTGCGCCTTCATGAATCATCAAGCCAATAAAGCCTAAGGTAATACCCATAGTTTCAGAGTTACCAGAAGCATGGATACGAGAATAGAAATCTGGTAAACGCAACATACCAATTGCAGAACCAGCAAAGAAAATCAAACTGCAAAACAGGAAAAGAGAAGCGATTACATCTCTGAAGGCATCGAAATAATAAATGAAAGTTTCCATTATATATCTTTACCTCCTATGTATTTTGCAACAATTAGCGAACCTACGAAACCTAAAAGTGCATAGCTGATAGCAATATCAACGTACATATCAGGTCTCTCGTCCACATAACCGAAAAGTACAATTAAGAAAATTGTGTCGGCAGCAATAACACCTAAATTATTCATACGATCAAATAAAGTAGGGCCATTAAACAATCTTTCAAACATGAGGCCGATGATAAAAATCAGAGCAACCATCATAACCATAAAAACAGTACTCATGATTAAACATCCTCCTCAACAATTCCGACGAGTTCGTAATCACATTCAGAATCAAACAAATATGATACTTTTTGGGCAGTGGTATCAACCATAACGCCTTCCGCGCCAGCTTTAGTTAATGCATGAATTTCGAACAATCCATCATCCTCAACATTAATAGTAACGGTACCAGGTGTTAATGTTATAGAATTTGCCAGCATTACAATTGCCATCGGATTATCATTACGATAGTAGAAACGTACAATTTTCGGATCAATTGTCATTTCTTGACTTGTAGTAGCCAATAACACGTCCATGTTTGCAAGAAACAATTGCCACATAAGCCAAGCAAAATATGATAACAATTTAATAGGATTAACACCAAATACAAAATATTTCTTTGTTTTGTCCTTGTTATGAATCAAGAGCAATGGATAAGTAATCCAAGATGTAACAGCTGCTGTAATAACACCATAAACGATAAACTTTGTTTCCGATCTTCCTGAAAGAATCATCCAGAAGATAAAAAGCAGGATAAACATGGAGACAAGATGTACCGTTGGTGAGCCAACAATAGTTTTGTCATTGAACACGCTCTGTTTTTCCATGATTACCACCTTTCTTTATAAAAATTTTGCAAAAATAATAAACAAATTAATAAATAAAAGCCGGTTCCACTTTCCCCGTGAAACCGGCATGTTTGCAATAAACAAATACACACAAAATAACGAACTTCATCGTCCGAAAAAACCACAGAAAAAGTAAGAATTTCTTGCATTTTTTCAAGACTAAGCCTCTCCAAAAAGCCTAATCCAGTGCTGGATTTATAAAAAGGCGAAACTCACCCTACTTCATAAATACTTCACTCTTCTTTATTAGACATTACAATCGAAAAATCCTGCTTATTTATGAAAATTCATTATAATTTATTGTATTTTTTAAGTAATTTTATT
>JAKSOJ010000209.1 GCA_024405645.1 Phascolarctobacterium sp.
TTGGTAGTACTTCAGAGCGTGGTTTACACCATCTTGTTTATGAGGTAATAGATAACAGTATCGATGAAGCTTTAGCTGGTTATTGCACAGATATTAAAGTTTTTATTCATTCTGATAATAGTATTACTGTAGCAGATAATGGTCGTGGTATTCCTGTTGATATGATGGCTAAGGAGAAAAAACCAGCAGTAGAGGTTATTATGACTGTTTTGCATGCTGGCGGTAAGTTTGGTGACGGTGGCTATAAAGTTTCTGGTGGTTTGCACGGTGTTGGTGTTACCTGTGTAAATGCTTTAAGTGAGCATTTAGAGGTTGAAGTTCATCGTGATGGAAAGAGCTATGGTATAGAATTTGCTGAAGGTAAAACAACAAAACAATTATATGAAAAAGGCACAGCTGAAGGAACAGGTACTATTGTTCATTTTAAACCTGATGCAACTATTTTTACTGAAACCGTATATAGCTACGAAACTTTGCGTCATCGTATTCGTGAATTAGCTTTCTTAAATAAGGGCATTACTATTACCTTAACTGATGAACGTGAAAATGGTAAAAGTGAATTTTTCCACTTTGCTGGTGGTATTGTAGAATTCGTTAATCATGTTGATCAAAATAAAGAATTGATTAATCCTGAGGTTATTTATCTTGAAGGTTCTAAGGATGGAATTATTGTTGAGTTAGCAATGCAATATTGTGATACTTATAACGAGAATGTTTTTACTTATGTTAATAATATTAATACAGAGGAAGGCGGCACACATTTGAGTGGTTTTAAAAAAGCCTTAACTCGCACTATTAATAATCATGCACGTAAGAAAAATATTTTAAAGGAAAATGAAGATGCCTTAACTGGTGATGATGTTCGCGAAGGCTTGACTGCTGTACTTAGCTTAAAAATTCCTAATCCTCAATTTGAAAGTCAAACAAAGATTAAGCTTGGTAATAGTGAGGTTATGCCTTTGGTAGATAGTCTTGTTGGTGATGCTTTAACAGAGTTCTTTGAAGAGAATCCTAATGTTGCCAAAAAGATTGTAGAAAAAGGTATTGTAGCAGCTCGTGCTCGTGCTGCAGCTAGAAAGGCCAAGGATCTTATCCGCAGAAAGAATGCTTTAGAAAGTGGTAGTTTACCAGGTAAATTAGCAGATTGCCAAAGCAAGGATGTTAATGAAACTGAAATTTATTTAGTCGAAGGTGATTCTGCAGGTGGTAGTGCTAAGCAAGGTCGTGACCGTAAATTCCAGGCAATTCTACCTTTGCGTGGTAAAATTTTAAATGTAGAAAAAGCTCGTTTAGATAAAATGCTGAGCAGTGAAGAAATTCGCAATATGATAACTGCTTTTGGTTGTGGTATTGTTGATGCTAGCGAAGCGAATGAAGAGGCTGAATCCTCTGGTAAGAAAAAGAATAAAGTTGGTAGTTTTGATATTAGTAAGCTTCGTTATGGCAAGATTATTATTATGACAGATGCCGATGTTGATGGTGCACATATTCGTACTTTACTTTTAACTTTCTTCTATCGCCATATGGAACCTCTTATTAAAGAAGGTCACGTATTTATCGCTCAACCTCCTCTCTTCCTGGTTAAGAAGGGCCAAAAGCATTATTATGCATATAGTGATGAAGAATTATCTAGAGTTTTGGATGAGGTTGGTCGTGAAAATAACCCTGTAGTACAACGCTATAAAGGTTTAGGCGAAATGGATCCTGAGCAATTGTGGGAAACTACAATGGATCCGGAAAAACGCACTATATTGCAAGTTCATTTAGAGGATGCTGTGGAAGCAGATCGCATTTTCTCCATTCTGATGGGTGATAAAGTTGAGCCTCGTCGTGAATTTATCGAAATAAATGCTAAGAATGTACGTAATCTTGATCTGTAAGAGGTATAAATATGAAAATTAGAAAAAATTTATCTGATGCAGATATGTTAAAGGGATTTAATGAAGAAATTACCTTTGAAAATGGTATGTTTGCTGATGAAAAGGTTTCAAAAAGTAAAATAAAAGGTGGCAATAAACCTGCTGCTAAAAAAGAAATTTTGTTACCTGAAGAAGCTCAGGAAAGATTAAATCGTTTTCTTTTAGAAATTAGCATGGAATGGCTAAAAAATAAAAATGGAAATTGTTCTTGGAAGGTATCTAAAGAAGATGGCCAAATAGTTATAAAGCCTGTGTCTCTTGTTAAAAAGTAATCATGAATAGAATTTTTCGTTTACCTCAATTATCTTTTTATGTAGATTATTCTGGAAACAGTATAAGTAACGAGTTTTGCTTAGCTGTTGCTGGTGGTAGAAGACCTGCTTTGGGGTGGCTTAAAAATTTTATTTCACTGAATAAAGATTTAGAAACATACTGTGCTGATAAGGGATTACTTTATTGCTTTGAAAATAAAATTATACCTAAATGTGTTGTTGGCGATGCAGACAGCGCTGGATTAGAAGCCTTCGAGAAAGCTCATTCTTTGGGTGTAGCTGTAAAAACATATCCTACTGAAAAGGATGATACTGATTTACAAATTTTACTCAAGGAAATAGTCGATAAAGATTTTGTTATTACAGGAATATTTGGTGGTCGTTTAGATCATCTTTATAG
>JAKSOJ010000021.1 GCA_024405645.1 Phascolarctobacterium sp.
ATTGATTTAATCGATGATGACAAAAATTATCAATTCTTAAAAGAGGAAATGGGTAAGATTTTCAAAACCAAAACTATGCGTGAATGGGAAAGTTTCCTCTATGGCAAGGATACCTGCGTAACTCCTGTTTTGAAATACGATGAAGCTTGTGAGTCTGAGCAAACAAAGGCTAATGAAATGGTATTGGATGTTCATGATGATGAACTTGGTGATTACAAGCTTCCTGGTTTTGCTATGAAGCTATCCAAAACTCCAGCTTCCATTAGAACAAGAGCTCCCTATTTGGGAGAACACAACGAAGAAATTTTGAAATAGAACACGCGCTAAGCGATTTATACTGCGTTGTAACTAAAAAGGCATGAGTCTGTACGTTTTAGTACTATCTCATGCCTTTGTAATTTATTAACATCTTACACCACACACGTCGCAGAATTTTGCTTCTTTGTGTATTCTTGCACCACATTCACTGCAAAATTTAGAGTTGGTGTTATCTAAAGTTTGTTTAGGGGCTTGGCTTGGTTGCATTGCTGCCATATTCATCGTACCCATCATAGGCGGAGCTGCAAGTGGATTCATAGCCATGCTACCTCTATGCTCAACATTTATTATTACATCATGGGATGGCATGGTGAAGCCATAGACTAGGGTGCTACCTTCATTGGGTAAGGAGATAAGCTTGACGTCAGACGAGGTTACATAGGTGTCTACGTCTGTAACGAACCTTACCTTAAAGGTGATTTTTTCGCCTTCCTCGTAAAACTCCTTGGCAAGACCGTAATATTTATTGTTAGGTTTAATGGTTAGCTTGTGTTTCATAACTTACTCCTCTAGCATTAAGAATTGCTAGTCAACTTAACAGTCTATATTTGCTTATTAATTGTATCAGCATTTTCATCTTTAATAAAGTCGTGTTCATCTATAACTGTTATTATGTAGTAAGGTGCGGATGAAAATCAAGTGTTTATTATCGATACATAAAAAACCTCACTCCCGAAGAAGTGAGGTTTTAGTTTAAGCAAGAATTATGCTTGATGTTCTTCTTTGTATTTTCTGCCCATTACGTTAACTTCGTGCATAATCTTGAAGAATTGTTCTTTGTTAACGCAAGCAGGTCTATGTTTCCAAGCAGCGCCATTTACGAACTTGGTAGACATAACTTCGAATTCATCTTCTTCGATTTCAATATCGTCGAAGCAGATAGGCAGGTTGAGGGAGTAGTTGAAGTCCATGAGCTTTTTAACCATATCCCAATCGCCATCATAAGCAACTTGAACCAGAGTACCAAGAGCAACAACTTCGCCATGGAGATGGTTGTGACCTTTTTTGGTAACGGTGGAACCATAGTATACGCAGTGTGCGAGCATGCTGTTATAGTAGTAGGAACCATCTTCGGTAGTGGTCAGGTTGGAAGCAAGACCAGTGGATACGATGATGTCAAGAATTACTTGAATGAGTTCGAAGCTGTTTTCATGGTTGCGGAAATCTTCCAGAGCTTTTTTACCGAAGTTTAAGATAGGATCGGTGCAAACGCGGGAAATTTGTTGACCCATGAGAGTGGTGTGGAACAGATTGTCATATTTGGAAGCAAATACAACTTCGAATTCCTTGCTCAGTGCGTCGCCAATGCCTGCCCAGAACAGAGGTTCCGGAGAATCAGCAATGATTGCAGTGTTGATGAAGCAATGGTTGCAGGGTTTAGTGGGGAAATTGCCGCGGAAAGAACCGCCAGGATAGTACATAATAGCTTGAGCAGAGTAAGCTGCGCAGTTAGAACCAACGGTCGGGAAGGTGAACAGGGGCTTATCAAGAAGATGAGCTGCATATTTAACGGTATCGATTGCACGACCACCGCCAACAGCAAACAGGATATCAGCCTCTTGTACTACAGGAATATCCATCAGCATATGGCTGTTTTCATGGGTGCATTCTCCGCCGTACCAGATGAAGTCAAGAATTTTCAGGTCGGAGTCTTTAACGCCATCGATAATAGCTTGTTTAGCTTTTTCTAATGCGGTTTTACCACCGATTACAACTACCTTTTTGCCTAAGAAACGAGCAGCATGGGGGATTTGGTTGTAGCAATCAGCGCCGATAGAGTAAGAAGATAAATTTACAGTGTAATTGGTTGTGTTAATCATGCTTATTCTCCTCAAAATTTACTAGCATTTTCGTCAACAAGAAAAGGAATTCAGGACACTCCTCTTCTATTATACTAATAGTATACCACAAGATTTAATAGTATACTATATATTGTGTGGAAATTTACTAAATAACTGTTTAAAAACCCAATTTTTAAATGATTTTTTGATAATAATAAAAATTTTTCAAATCGACTTATTTTCTGCTTTACAAATTTAACTAACTAAAGTATAATAGGTTACGTGATTAAACTCCGTCAATATTAGATGGTGAAAATAAGAAAGGTGTGTAATTATTATGAAAAAATATTTAGTTGGTATTTTAGGTGTAGCAATGATGGTTGCTATGGTAGGCTGCGGTGGCGGCGATCAAAAGAAAGCTCCTGAAAAGAAAGCAGAACCTGCTCAAAAAATCGTTATCGGCTTAGACGACAACTTTGCTCCTATGGGTTTCCGTGATAAAGACAACAAAATCGTTGGTCTTGACATCGACCTGGCTCGTGAAGCTTGCAAACGTGCTAATTTGAATCCTGAATTCAAAGCTATCGATTGGGGCGCTAAAGAAGCTGAAATCAAATCCAAACGTATCGACGCTATTTGGAACTGCTTCACCGTTAACCCTGAACGTGAAAAAGTATATGGCTTGTCCAAACCTTACCTCAACAATGCTCAAATGATCGTTGTTCGTAAAGGCGACAAGATTGTTGATAAAGCTGGTCTTGCTGGCAAAATCGTAGGTGTTCAAGACGACTCCACTGGCGATTACATCCTGACCAAACGTGATGAAGCTCTTGGCAAGACTTTAAAGAAACTTAACAAATATGCAGATTTCCCTGCAGCTTATCTTGACCTCGACAACAAACGTATCGATTGCATCATCGCTGACGCAGTTCTCGCATATGACACCAACAAAAAACAACCTGGCAAATATGAAGTTATGCCCAATCCTCTGGCTGACGAAGTTGTTGCAGTAGCATTCCGCAAAGACGACAAAGAACTCATCGCTAAGATTGATAAAGCTTTGGACGAAATGAAGAAAGACGGCACCGCAAAGAAGATTTGCGAACAATGGTTAGGCGCCGACATGATCAAATACGAAAAGAAATAATTCGTAAAAATAACTTCTCAAGGGACCGAGGTTCTCGGTCCCTTATTTGAATTTATATGATTAGGTGAAAAAATGGACTATGTAATCTATATAATCCCACAAATGATTGCTGGTATTGGAGTCAGCTTGAATATTTTTGTTCTGACTCTTTTATTTGCTATTCCTTTGGGCTTTTTAATGGCCTTGGGCCGCTTGAGCAAAATTCAGCCTATTAGGAAAGCAGTAGAGTTCTACGTATGGCTTATGCGTGGCACTCCTTTAATGCTGCAATTATTCTTCTTCTATTTCGCTTTGCCGGCAGTGGGAATTCTTTTGAGCGATTTTAATGCTGCAATCGTAGCTTTCGTTTTTAACTATAGTGCATATTTCTGCGAAATCTTCCGCAGTGGCATTGGTGCTATTCCTAAAGGACAATACGAAGCAGCACATACTCTTGGTATGAGCTATACTCAAACCATGCGTCGCATTATTTTGCCCCAGGTAGTTCGTATCGTACTTCCTCCTGTTAGTAATGAAACCATTACTTTGGTTAAGGATACCTCCTTGGTATATGTTTTGGCCATGAACGACCTCATGCGTACTACTCGTAACCTGGTACAACGCGACTTCAATATGACGCCATTTTTAGTTGCTGCAGCCTTCTATCTCTTTGCAACCTTCATTTTAACAGAGATTTTTAATCGCATTGAAAAGAAATACAGCAAGCATGTACAACAATAAGAGGTAGAATAAAATGGCAGATGTAAAGGTTAAAATTAGAAATTTAAAAAAGTCCTATGGTAATCTTGAGGTTATCAAGGGCATTGATTTAGATATTTGCGAGGGCGAGGTAATTGCACTTGTAGGTCCTTCTGGCTGCGGTAAATCTACCTTTTTGAGATGTATCAACAAGCTGGAGGATGTAACTGGTGGTTCCATCGTTATCGAAGGCATGACTCTTTGCGAAGAGAAAAATGGTAAGGTTCATTATGCTCCGGAGCAAGAGGTTCGTAAAATTGTTTCTCATACCGGTATGGTATTCCAACAATTTAATCTTTTCCCGCATATGACTGTACTGGAAAACCTTATCGAAGCACCAATACAAGTGCAAAAACGTAATCCTCAAGAATGCATAGTAGAGGCTAGGGAATTACTTAAAAAGGTTGGCCTTGCAGATAAGGAAAACGCATATCCTTCTCAATTGTCCGGTGGTCAACAACAACGTGTAGCTATTGCTCGTGGCTTGGCTATGAACCCAGGTGTAATGCTGTTTGATGAACCAACCTCCGCACTTGACCCTGAGCTCACCGTAGAAGTTCTGAAGATTATGCAAGAGCTTGCTGCAGAAAAGATGACCATGGTAGTTGTAACTCACGAAATGGGCTTTGCTCGCGACGTTGCTAGCAAGGTAATCTTCATTGATGAGGGCATTATCAAGGAACAGGGCGATCCTCACGAAGTATTCGGTAATCCTAAGAGCGAACGTTTGAGACAATTCCTCAAGGTATTGCTCAAGTAATAACATGTTGATAATTTAGTTAAATAGAAAACTCACTACGCTTTTTGTAGTGAGTTTTTCTTTTTACACATCTTTGTTTTTTGTAGTGAGTTTTACATATTGGAAGGTATCCATAAATAGGTTACCGTTTTCACCTCTGTGAGGGAAATATTTACAGGTGTTCGATTGTCTATTTTCTATAATTCTATGATAAAAATTACCATCAACTTTCTTGAGAAATTCTTTAAGCTTGGCTTCTTCCAACTGGTCATCAAAAATAATTTTCATAGCTATACTCATTTTGCATTACTTCCCTTCTGATGTGTTTATATGATTTATTATTTATCAAATTCTGTGAAGATTATACTACTTATTCTTTTATGCATAAAATATCGATTACGCATAAGAAATATTCTCAAATCAATTATTGATTTATATTAATGTAATTTTAGGAATACAAAAAAACCAGTTCTTACTAAATGTCCCGAAAAGTAAGAACTGGCTTTTTGTTGTTTTCTATTTAAAGGAGGAGGTCCATTATTTTTTTGCTAGTGCTTCTATAGAGGCTTTGGAAAGGCGTACGCCTTGGTAATTGCTAAGGAAATCTTGGTAACGTTTTCTATCATGAGGAAAAATCATGGCCTCAGCAATACGAGATTTTTTCAAATTTTCAAGGATAGCATTTTCGCGTTCTTCATCTTTGTGGAATACTTTCATATTACTCAACTCCTTACGACTAATAAAAATGTTTTAAGTGAATTTGTTTTAAATTCGTTGGGTAAAATATACACCATATTCCACAAAAATAAAAATACACGATGCGCATAGCATTTATGCTAAATATTCAGTTCTATAACAAAATATATGAAATTAGAATAACCTTGCTTCGCTTACGAATTTAATTATTCCAACATAGCATAAGTGCTTCCTAAACAATCTCGTTCTTAAGAATTTCATCTAAGTTGCACACCTGTTGTGAATTTCTTGTTTTAGCATAGTATTTTAAAAAATGCTGTGCTGCTACGGATAAAGGTCTGTCTTTAACTTTGACTACAGTTTTATATAAATCAACATCGATATCTTCTATTCTTTTAACAACACATTCTTCTGCTATTTCCTCGTTGTGTTCTATAGGACAAATAGCAACAGCAGCTTGCTCCTTAGCCCACTGCAACGCACTTTGGCGAGATGTGCTTACACAAATAATGTTGGGAACGAGTGACTGCTTTTCGCAAGCATCTTTAAATATTTGTACACATCCGTTGGAAATGCTAAGGGGAATGTCCTCTAGATCTCTAAGTCGAACTGTATCCTTACTATTATCCAACCATACAGAATCTTTATGATAAACAACAACAAGCTCTTCATCTCTGCGAAACAGTACCTCGAAATTTTCTTGATTTCTCAAAGGAGTACTGAGAATGCCAATTTCGGTTATGCCATTTAAAAGCTGTTGGGATTGTTCATCAATACTTGCCTCGAATAATTCACAGGTAATTTTGGGATATAGCTGTACGAAGTTCTTTAAAGAGCTTTTAATAAATAAGTTTGTTCTGGAACTTGTAATGCTAAAACGAAGAGTACCTCTAACGCCACCCATGATGCTATTGATTTCTGTTCTAGCCAAATCGTCAAGGGAACAAATATACTTCGCTTTTTGGTAAAGGACTCTTCCTGCTTCTGTTAACAAAAGCTGTCTGCTTCCTCGGTTGGTTATGATCAGCTTCGCACCAAAATAGTTTTCCAAATTTCGCAATTGCTTACTTAAAGCTGGCTGAGCTACATGAACACATTCGGAAGCACTGGTAAAACTACCAGATTCTACAACTGCTAAAAAATTTCTATAACAATCTATATCCATACTGTTATGGAACTCCTTTCTGCAAGATATTGAATATCTTTAAAATTATTATGTTGTAATTTTAACATATTCAAAATTCGACCTCAATATCAATAATCAAAACTAATTAGGAATTAATTACAAATTTGGCATATAAATAATTCCTTTATGGAATAAATATAACTTTATGGTTATATAATTCATTCCAAAACACATTTTCTCAATATGTGCATATCAGAAAGACTATTTATGATATGCGCAAATAGAAATTGGCATAACTTGTATGTGAAACGCATATTTTTAATAAAAAAGAATAGCCTGTATAATATGTCCCTGTCAGAAGAACTCTACATTTTTGGAAAGGAGGGACGTATTTACGGTGGCTGATAACGTATTACTAACACAAGAAAACCTGCTTCGCATTATCGAGGACAATGAGGAGGAAAACAGGATTAGAGAGTTCCTAAAAAAACTTGATGGCAAATATTACCACCGCAAAATTGAAATCCGTTTGGATGAAATGAAAAAATTCCCTTTACTTGGGGAAGATGGTTACTCATTTATAAACACTTATCATTATGTAAAGTTAAAACCAAAAGGCAGCAAATAACATATGCTGCACATTAAAAGATTCGGAGGTAAAAAATGACACCTGCAATTAAATGTTTAATTCTTTTAGCAGTCGTTTCAATTTTATTCGTAACTGAATTTATTCCTTTGGCAATGACTGCCGTAATGGCTGCAATCGCATGCAGCGCTTTGGGTCTCGTACCACACAATCAAATTTTCTTAGGTCTTGCAGATTCCACTGTAGTTCTTTTTGGTGGTATGTTCGTTGTTGGCGCAGCAATGTTCTATACTGGTCTTGCTCAAAAGATTGGGGGCGGAGTTGTAAAATTATTCGGTACTAGTGAAAACAGTCTTATGATCGGTATCATGGTTATCGCAGCTTTAATGAGTGCATTTTTATCTAACACTGGTACTACAGCATGTCTTATTCCTGTTGTAATGGGCATTTGCTCCACTGCTAAGCTTTCTTCCTCTCGTCAACTTATGCCTCTGGCATTTGCTGCAGGTTTGGGTGGCACCATTACATTGATTGGTACTCCTCCTAATATTCTGGCCAATGTAGCCCTTAAAGCGGCTGGATTGGAGCACCTTCAGTTTGGCTTTTTTGAATATGCATATATCGGTGTTCCCATCACTATTGCCGGTATTATCTATATGATGTTTGTAGGTAAATACTTGCTTCCTAATGAAAATGCTGAGGAAGTTGTTGAAGTTGAACAAGAAATTGATGCTACTAGCACTAGTCAATCTAAACAAATTATCTGTGGTATTATCATGGTTGGCGTAATTGGTTCCATGGCTACTGGTATCGTTCCCCTGGAATTGGCTGCTGTTGTTGGTGCAGTTCTTTGCGTACTGACTGGTTGCCTTACCGAAAAACAAGCTTATAACTCTATTGACTGGGTTACCATTTTCCTGTTCGCAGGTATGATTCCTGTTGCTACCGCCATGAATACTAGTGGCGCTGGCAAACTTATTGCTGAAGCAGTAGTAAAAATGCTTGGCGGTAGTCCTTCTCCCTATGTTGTAACTGCTGCACTCTTTATCTTGGCTGTAATTCTTACCCAATTTATGTCCAATACTGCATCTAAAGCATTGCTTTGCCCCGTAGGTATTGCACTGTCTACTCAAATTGGTGCTTCTCCTAAAGCCGTACTGATGGCAATTCTCATTGCTTCCAGCTGTGCATTTGCATCTCCTGTAGGCACTCCTCCTAACACTCTGGTTCTTGGTCCTGGCAAATACAAATTCATGGACTATGTAAAATGTGGCACTGGTCTCGTATTCGTTTGCTTAATGGTATCCATTTTCGTAATTCCTGTAGTTTGGCCGTTCTTCCCGGCTAGCTAATTAGCTTACACCTATCCTTCTATATAAATATTCTCAAACACATAAATTTGAGAAACTCCTTGAATTGTTTTATGTTTACAACTTTTGTTTAGCGGGCTTAAGATGTAAATTGCTGCTATAGAAATATAGCAGCTCTTTTTTTGCAATTTTTTAAGTTTGCATATTATTTGGCGTTAAAATCTAGGCAATTGTTGCTTTGGCTATTTTGCATTATCAAATTAAAGCAAAATGCAAAAATGAATTGTAGTTATAAATGGAAAGAGAAATATGTAGAGACTAGCAAATTTTTTCTTTTAAAATTGAATAATGGCATACCAATTATTCCTTTTAGAACTAAAATTTTTGGCGCGGAATACGTAACAAAAATTAGTTTTGGTATATTCCTATGCTGTATTGGATTATTTGTACTTAATTGGCTAAAATAAAGACATCAAGGATGCACAACATCCACTAAACGTGTAGGAGGCCAATTATGAACAGAACCTTATGTATTTTAGCCTGGACCATTATCACTTATTACACTTCCTTTAATATGGAATTTCTTAACCTTGGTAATCTAAGTCAAGTTTTTGGTCTTATTATCGGAACATCACTTTCCGTAATATTTATCGCCACCTTTATCGCTACCGAAAGGGAAGTATTGAAACTAGGAGCATTCAGTTCCTTTATCTGTCTCTATATGGGCGCAATGAGTGATCCTAATCTTTACTTTACCTTCTTCTATAATATAGATAAATCCATTTTGCTACATCAAAGCGTAACCCTTATTTTCTTGGGTACTCTTGGTGCTGTTAGATGCTTATATCTGATTAACAAATCCATGCAGCTTCATTTAAAAGCAGATAATGTAATCCAAGTAGTACGTACACTTTTTGAAGAAGATTCCTTGCCCGCTAAGTAAATTTGATAGAACGGAACAACCTTTCCCTAAAATGTCCCAATGTCCTGAATGAACCACATCTCCAGTTAATCCCGATGGAGATGTGGTTTTTTCGTTTGCAAAAAGAAAGCTCACTACATTAGTTTTTTTGTAGTGAACTTTTTCTTTTGCCCTATAAATATGGTAAAATAGGCATATGTAATTTTAAAAAAATTGCGAGGAAATATTTTTGATGAAAAAATTATTATTAATTATAATGCTGCTTTTGTGTGTGGCAGGCTGCGGACAAAAGAAACAGGACAATGGTAAGCTATCCGTTACGGCAAGCTTTTACCCTATTGCAGAGTTTACCAATGCAGTTGGCGGAGATAATGTTGATGTCTACACGCTCGTTCCAGATGGAGTAGAGCCCCACGATTGGGAGCCTTCACCAAGAGATTTCACACGCTTGGGCAGGTCAAAGCTTTTCTTTTATAATGGAATGGTTGAATCTTGGGCAGAAAAGGCTATAACAACTTTAAGCGATACCAATATTAAGGGCGTAGAGCTTGGTAAAGGTTTATATAATATCAATGGCAATAATGACCCCCATGTTTGGATCAGTCCTCAAAAAGCCATTATAGAAACTAATCGCATTGTGGATGCTTTATCCCAAAATGACCCTAAAAATGCAGATGCTTATAAAAAAAGAGGGGACGAATATTGCCAAAAGCTTAAAAAACTTGATGCTGACCTGAAGGCAATTGTTAAGCAATCTCCCAAGAAAAAATTTGTGACTTCCCATGCAGCCTTTGGCCATTTGGCAAAGGATTATGGTCTAGAGCAGCTCGCCATTGCAGGAATTTCTCCTGAGGCAGAGCCAACTCCGGCTGATATGAAAAACCTTGTAGAGCTTGTAAAAAAAGAAAATGTTAAGTTTGTTTTTATGGAAACCTTGACAAGTCCCAAGCTTGCACAGTTAATTGCTAAGGAAACTGGAGCAGAGGTATTGGTTCTTGATCCGATAGAAGGCTTGGATGAAGAAGGCAGAAAAGAAAAGCTTACCTATATAAAACTTATGGAAGCTAATATTAAGAACTTGGCGAAGGCGTTAAAATAATAAGGGTAAGGAAAAGAGCAAAACAATAGAAATTTTGTAGACGGTATGGTACAATAACTTACAGATTGTAATTAATACCGAGGGATAAACAAATGACTTTTCTACGGGCTCATGGAGAAGAACAAAAGCAGATTCGCGTTCAACAGATTTTAGATGCTACCGCTTCATTATACGAAGAGATAGGCTATGATAAGGTAACCTTTAGTAAAATAAGTAAGTCTGTGAATTTTAGTCGCATTAATTTGTATAACTATTTTTCGTGCAAGGAAGATATTTTTTTGCTTATCATTTTGCAAGATATCGAAGCTATGGTTGAAGACGCGAAGATTTCTCTTGATAAGCAGATGAGTAATGAGGAGTTCATAGACAATTGGACTGATGTCGTTATGAGGCATCAACGTATGCTTGCGCTTTTGGGCATAGTCAATACAGTTATTTTGAAGGATGCTAGTAGTGAAAACCACTTAAACTACAGAATAGAGATGAACAATTTGTTTAGACAATTAGGAGATGTATTTGTTAATGTTGTTCGTTGTCTAAAAAAGGAAAACGTCATGAATTTTATCGACTTTGAAAATAGCTATGCTATGACTCTTTATTCAGCTAGTAAGGAGTACAAAGAGCGATTTAATATTGAGATTTTCCCTAATGCTGGTTATGGTACTTATCCTTTTGCTGAGCAATACAAGGCATATTTGAAAGTACTGTTAGCAGGAATGCAAAACGCTTAAGAAGTTAATATTTTGATTATAAGGCATTGCAGTATTTATATACTGCAGTGTCTTTTTGTTTTCTGAAAAAAGAAGAAAAACTAATAAAAAATTTCTAAATTACAACTTGTAATTTAGAATAAGGTGTGTTATACTACCAAACAGCATAGATTAATTATAGATAATTAATCTCAATAAGAATAAGATATTGCATTTGAAAGGAAGTAGCAAAATGAAAATGACTTGGAAAAAAACTGCTGCATTCGCCTTGGTTGGTATGTTGGCACTGGCTGCTGCTGGTTGTGGTGGCGGAGACAAAAAGGCTGATAAAGTTGCAAAAGAGAATTTTAAATTTGGCATGACCAACTTTGCTGA